>JBOIGK010000236.1:0-6866 GCA_050742695.1 Advenella sp.
CGTTTCCTATCGGATCGACCTACAAACCTTTTGTAGCGCTGGCCGCGCTCAAGCTGGGCGTGCGCGATCCCAATGCCCGTATTCCCGATCCCGGCTATTTCGAATATGGCAACCAGCGTTTTCGCAACGCGGGTGGTGCGGCTTACGGTCCGACCAACATGCACCGGGCCCTGGTGGTTTCTTCCGATACGTACTTCTTCAGCCTGGGCCCGTTGATTGGTGTGGATGCGCTGCACGACTTTTCCCTGATGTTCGGATTCGGGCGCAAGACCGGGATCGATCTGGATTACGAGAAGATTGGTATTTTGCCCTCGCGTGAGTGGAAGAAAAAAGCCTTCAAGGACCCGCGGCAGCAGCGCTGGATTCCGGGCGAGACGATTTCGGTCGCGGTGGGCCAGGGGTACAATTCATTTACCATCATGCAACTGGCGCAGGCCACGTCCACGCTGGCGGCAGACGGCAAGTATATTCGCCCGCATCTGGTCAGCGAAATGGAAAACACCATCAGCAAGACCCGCACGCCAACGGTCAAGCAGCCCGACTCTCAGATTCCGGTGAGCCAATCGTCGATGCGGCTGGTCAAGGACGCGCTGGTTGATGTAACCCGGCGCGGAACGGCCAAGCGCAGTTTTGCCGGCGCTGCCTATGAGTCTGCCGGCAAGACCGGTACCGCTCAGGTATTCAGCCTGAAGGGATCGAAATACAATTCACGCAATCTGAAGCGCACTCTGTGGGATCACGCGCTATATATGGGTTTTGCGCCAGCCAAGGAGCCGAAAATCGCCGTGGCGCTGATTGTCGAGAACGGTGGCTGGGGTGCCAGCATTGCTGCGCCCATTGCGCGCAAGGTCTTTGATTACTGGCTCTCGCCAACGCGTTCGGCTCAGGTCGATTCGGTGCCAGTGCTGCAGCTGGACAATGACGAGCCTGCCGAAGATACGTCGCCCGATGTGATGGTGCCACAAGAAGTGCCGGCCAACCCCGAAGACAAGGCGCCGGAACATTTGCCCGATATTCTTGCGCCGGTAGGCAATGGCAGTGGTCGCAATGACGCAGAACAAAGGCAAAATAATGAATAAATTAATGGACTGGATCCTGCGCGCCTTCCGCGCCTTTGACTGGCCGCTGCTACTGATCCTGGTCATTTTCTGCATGCTGGGCATGACCGTCATGCACTCTGCCGTTGGCGGAACAGACTGGCGTTTTGCCAGCCAGGCGCGCAATTTTTTGCTGGCTTTTGGTGTCATGTGGTTCGTGGCGATGATTCCTCCCTCACGCATCATGAAGTTCGCCATTCCGTTGTATGTCATTGGTGTGCTGATGTTGATAGCAGTGCTGCTGGTCGGCATTACCAACAAGGGTGCGACGCGATGGCTCAATATCGGTGTGACGGTCATTCAGCCATCGGAAATGATGAAGATCATCGTGCCGTTGATGCTTGCATGGTATTTCGATAAACACCGCTCCGAATTGCGGGTGGTAGATTTTCTGATTGCCGGCTTGCTGCTGCTGGTGCCGTTTATGCTCATCATTCGACAGCCTGATCTGGGGACCGGGCTGCTGGTGTTGAGCACCGGTTTTTTCATCATTTATTTTGCCGGTCTGTCATTCAAGCTGATTGTGCCGGTGTTTGTGCTGGGTGTCGCGACCATCGCGCTGATCCTGTACTATGAGCCGGTGCTGTGCGGTCCGGATTTTGACTGGGTTGTGCTGCACGAATACCAGAAGCATCGGGTGTGCACATTGCTTGATCCTGGCAGTGACCCGCTGGGCAAGGGGTTTCACACCATCCAGGGCATGATTGCGATCGGTTCGGGGGGCTTATATGGCAAAGGGTATATGCTGGGCACTCAGACGCATCTTGATTTCATCCCCGAGCGGACCACCGATTTTATCTTTGCCGTCTTTGCCGAAGAGTTCGGGCTGTACGGCGGCGTGACACTGTTGCTGCTGTATACCTTGCTGCTGTTGCGCGGTTTTCTGATCACGATTCGGGCGCGCACCCAGTTCGGCCGTTTGCTGGCAGGCGCCATGACCATGATGCTGTTTATGTATGTGTTTGTGAACATGGGAATGGTCATGGGAATATTGCCGGTAGTGGGCGTGCCGCTGCCTTTCATGAGTTACGGCGGTACGGCGCTGGTCACGCTGGGTTTCGCCTGCGGTCTGTTGATGAGCATTTCCAATTACGTTCCCAGCCGCAAGTCGGCGCGGGCCGAGGAATAACCACCACTGGGGCGTTCCAGGCGACTTGCTGCCGGCTCAGAACAGGCGGGGCGTGTCGGTTGCGTGAGTGCTGTTCCCATCAAAATAGCCCGTCAGCAGTTTGCGCAAGGGCGCAGGCAACGCCGCATCTGCTAGCGCGTCCAGCGCAACCCACTGCCAGCGGCTGGGCTGGTCGGCATCTTCGCTGACGGGCGGCAGCACGGCGGGCAGCGCTGATGCGTGCAGCAGCATCGGTTCGATATGCAGGCGAAAATGGGTAAATACATGTTCGAATGCCGCCAGTGGCACGGGTAACGCGTGCTCGCCGAGCGCCTGCTGCAGATAGGTGGTACAGGCCCGGCGGTCGGCAAATTCGGGCAGCGTCAGCAACCCTCCCCAGATCCCTTTATCTGCACGACGATACATCAGGATCTGACCCTTGTATTCCAGAATCAATACGCACACCTGGCGTTGCGGGACCGCCTTGCGCTGGCGTGCCGTGGGTAGTTGCGCTTGCCGGCCGTCGCGCCTGGCCACACAATCGGCAGCCAGCGGACAACGTTCACAGGCGGGCCTGCTGCGCGTACACAAGGTCGCGCCCAGATCCATCAGGCCTTGCGTGTAGGCTGCCATATCTACATCGGCGGGGGCGAACTCAAGATGCTGCCAGGCCCGTTCCCACAGAATGCTTTCGGTGGCTTTCTTCTGCGTATCGCCTTCGATGCCGTAGTAACGGCAAAAAACACGCTTGACATTGCCATCCAGGATAGGCTGGCGTGCGTTGTAGCAGAAAGCGGCAATGGCGTTGGCCGTGGACGGCCCAATGCCCGGCAACTGGGCGATATCCTCGGCGTTTTCTGGGAAAGATCCTTGCCAGTCATCCATGACGACCTTGGCGCAGCGATGCAGATTGCGCGCCCTGGCATAGTAGCCCAGCCCCGCCCAATAGGGCATGACCTCTTCCTGGCTGGCCTGGGCCAGCGCGCTGAGCGTGGGAAACCGGGACAGGAAGCGCGCATAGTACGGAATAACCGTAGCCACCTGCGTTTGCTGCAGCATGATTTCCGAGAGCCAGACGCGATAGGGATCGCGGCTACCTTGCCACGGCAGGTCGTGCCTGCCGCGTTCACGCTGCCAATCAATGACGGTACCGGCAAATGACATGGATCAGAAACGCGAGTGCCGGGTCATGGACCATTGGGCCGCCAGCGCGGCGACAATCATCACCAGCACAATCGCAGTGGCCAGCCAGGTGACATCGGGCAGGCGGATGACGAAGTCGGTGCCGTAGCTCTGCGAGAGCCGGGCGATGGCGCCGTTGAGCGAAGCCAGACCAAACGTGGTAAGCAATAGCGATAAGACGCCGGCAGCCATGCCGGTCAGGGCGCCCAGATACAGAAACGGACGCCGCACGAATGACTCGGTGGCGCCGACCAGGCGCGCGACGGCGATTTCTTCCCGTTGCACCAGGGCCTGCATGCGCACAGTGTTAAATACCGTACCTACCACCACTACGGCCACGCCGATGGCCAGTAGCAGCAGGACGCCGCGGGTAAAAGAAAGAATGGCGTCCAGCTTCTGAACCCAGGCGCTGTCGAACTGCACCGTGTCTACATTGTCCAGGCTGCTCCAGGTCTGCGCCAGTTCCTGGGCCTTGCTGGCCTGATCGCCGGTCGCTTTGATCGTCACGACAATCGAATTGGGCAGGGGATTGCGGGGCAACACCTTCAGGGCGTTGGACCAGGATTCCGAGGCCCGCAATCCTGCCAACGCGTCGTTTTTGTCGATGACTTCCAGTTTTTCTATATAGGCCTGGTTCTCCTGTTGCAACTGCTCGCCCAGCTCGCGCGTTTCCGCCAGTGGAACCTGCGCTTTCATGAACAGGGTGATGGCCGGGTTAACCGAGACATTGCGCGCAACCGGCTCCATCGAGACCAGGATGGAGCTGGCCAGCAGCGGTAGCGCCAGCACAAGGGCGATCACGGCAATATTGGTCAGTGACGAAAATGGCGTAGCCAAAAGCCGCCGGATGGCGATGCGCATGGCGTAAAAATGATGTCTTATCCAGGTTTTCATGCGTGTGTTCCCAGATCCTTGAAGCGGCCCGGTTCGATCAGCAGGGTGCGGTTGGCGTGCCGGCGCAGCAGTTCCAGGTCATGTGAAGCAATAAGCGTGGTCACGCCGACGCGATTGAAGTCACGAAAAACTTCCAGAATTTTCTGTGCGCTGGCCTGATCCAGGTTGGCTGTAGGTTCGTCGGCGATCAGAATGGCGGGTTTGTTGACGATGGCGCGGGCAATGGCCAGGCGCTGCTGTTCGCCGCCTGAAAGCGCGATTGGATTGAGTTTTTCCTTGCCGGACAGTCCCACCTTTTCGATTGCCGCTCGGGCACGCGCGGCTGCCTTGTCCGAGTTCAGGCCAATGACTGCCAGCGGCAGCATCACGTTTTCGAAAGCAGTCCTGTCATACAGCAGGTGCATGTTTTGCAGGATGACGCCAACGGCGCGACGCAGATAGGGTCTTGCGCGGTTGCCGATCTGATCCATGCGCTGGCCCTTGACGATAATGGAACCGCGCGTTGGCGCTTCCAGTCCGCCGATCAGCTTGAGCAGCGTGGATTTGCCTGCCCCGGACGGGCCGGAGACGAATACGAATTCGCCCGGCGTAATGCTGAAATTGATATCAGCCAGGATATTCGCGCCCTGTCCGTAAGATTTGAAGACATGCTGGAATTGAATCATGTGGATCCGGTTACTTAAAATTCGGTTCTGTTAATGCGCATTTTAGAGTAATTGCAGACGCATTAGGGTATTTACGATTGTCAATGCGTGAATGGATACTCTAGGATACCCGAAGACAAAACCGCTGAACAAAAAATAGACAGTAACTGTTTTCCATCGAGTACACGGCGGGTTTATCAACGGGGAACGGTTTCCTACCAGGGGATGAATATGAAAATGATCAGGGCAGCGGCATTGCTGGCCGCAGGCGCTTTTACGGTCATCGCGACGCCGGCCCAGGCCGGCAAAACATTCGATGCCGTCAAGGCCAAGGGCTTTGTTCAATGCGGTATCAGCACCGGAATCCCGGGCTTCTCCATCATTGACAGCAAGGGTGAGGCATCGGGACTGGATGTCGATTTGTGCAAGGCGATCGCCATCACCATGTTTAACGATGCCAGTAAAATGAAACTCACACCCCTGAGCACCCAGCAGCGCTTTACGGCACTGCAATCGGGGGAGATCGACGTGCTCACGCGTAACACCACGCAAACCCTGACCCGCGATACTACGCTGGGCTTGATGGGGGTTGGCGTCAATTTTTATGACAGCCAGGGTGTGATGGTGAAAAAAGACCTGGGCGTCAAAAGCGCCAAGGAACTGAACGGGGCGACCATCTGTGTTCAACCGGGCACCACCACCGAGCTGAACCTGACTGACTGGTTTCGCAGCAATAAGCTGGAGTTCAAGCCCGTTGTGATCGACAAGTTCGATGAAGTCATTCGCACGTTCGCCTCGGGGCGCTGCGATGCGCTGACGACTGACAAGTCCGGCCTGGCCTCGGTGCGAACCACGATGGAAAAACCCGACGAATACGAGATCCTGCCCGAGAATTTCTCCAAGGAGCCGCTGGGGCCGATGGTGCGGCAGGGCGATGAGCAGTGGTTCAATGTGATTCGCTGGACCCTCAACGCCATGATCGAAGCCGAAGAGTATGGCATTACGTCCAAGAATGTGGACGAAATGACCAAATCGCCCAATCCCAATATCCAGCGGATTCTGGGCACCAGTCCCGGCATGGGAAAAAATCTGGGCGTCGATGAAAAATGGGCCTACAACATCATTAAAACGCTGGGCAATTATGGCGAGAACTTTGCCCGCAATGTGGGCGCCGACAGTGCGCTTAAACTGGAACGTGGCCTGAACAACACCTGGCACAATGGTGGCATTCTTTACGCCATGCCGGTTCGCTGAACGCCAAAAACAGGTACGATGTGGTTTCGACCTTTGATTCGCACCTGATCGCAGGGCCCGGAGCCGGCTGATGCCGGCCCCGACTGAGACTGTAACGCATGAAGAAAAACAAATCCAAAGGCCTGGCCTTTTCCTGGAGTGATCCAACGTTTCGCTCGATCGTCTATCAGATAATCGTGCTCGGGCTGGTGGCCGCCGGCGTCTGGTATCTGGTTTCCAATACCATGCATAATCTGCAGGTGCGCAATATCCGCAGCGGCTTCGATTTTCTGGGGCGCGAGGCCGGGTTTGCCATTGGCGAGTCGCTGATTGATTATTCGCCGACCGATACGTATTGGCGCGCCATTCTGGTGGGCCTGCTCAATACCCTTTATGTCTCCCTTGCCGGCATCGTGCTGGCCACGCTCCTGGGCGTGGTGGTCGGCGTTGCCCGGTTGTCAAAAAACTGGCTGATCGCAAAGCTGGCTGCTGTATATGTTGAGGTGCTGCGCAATATCCCGCTGTTGATTCAGCTTTTTTTCTGGTACGCGCTGATTGTGGAAACCTTGCCCGGTCCGCGCCAGGCCATGCATCCGGTATCAGGCGTCTTTCTGTCGAACCGGGGCCTGCGGTTTCCTTCTGCGCAAGGCGAGAGCCTGCCATGGATTGTGGCTGGTGCCGTGGGCGCGCTGCTGCTCACCTTGGCAG
>JBOIGK010000237.1:0-4582 GCA_050742695.1 Advenella sp.
CGTATTCTGTCAGACACCGATGCATCACTGACCAAGCAGTACACCGCGCTGATGGCCACAGAAGACGTTGCGCTGGAGTTTTCTGACGAAGGCATCCATCGCCTGGCAGAACTGGCGTTTGACGTCAACGAACGCACCGAAAACATTGGCGCGCGTCGACTTTATACCGTCATGGAAAAACTGTTGGAAGATCTGTCATTCGATGCGACAACCAGCAGCGGCAAAGTCGTCAAAATCGACGCCGACTATGTCAACAGCAAGCTGGAAGAAGCCGCCAGCAGCCAGGATCTGGCACGCTACGTACTGTAAGCAATTGCAGCAGGCAATTCGGCTGAAAACGAAAAAGGTGCAGGACTCATATGAGTACCTGCACCTTTTTCGTATCAACCGCTGGTTCGCGTAAATTGGCCCGATGGTCTGCACATCACGCAGGCCTCGTGCCAGACTGGCTATCGAACAGGATGGCTATTGAAGAAGGCGCCGATCCGAGGGCTTTACCCGGCTCTGCGGGCAACGAGCACACGTCGTCCACACCCAAAGCACTTCTGTGCCTGCCCTGCGCTGCCTGCAGCGCTCTAAACTGCGGTGTCTGTCTGGATGACCGCACGCGTGCAACAACGAACCATTGTCACGCCCAACCTCCGCCGCGTGGTCTTCAGGCTAGTTGCTGATTTCCTTGATGACGTAGTCCTTGCCAACCCGTTCGGCAGTAAAGCTGACCGAATCACCAGGCTTGATGTCCTTGAGCAGCGCGGCATCGATCTTGTAGGACAGGGTCATGGCCGGCAGCTTCAGATCGCTGATGGCATCCTGCTTGATGGCAATCTTGCCCTGTTCAGGTTGAATGCGGCGCACTTCTCCGCTGCCCCGTCCCGTTTCCTGGGCGTGGGCGACGCTGGTGACAGCCATGGCTGCGGCCAGCCCCAACATCACAGTTGCAATTGATTTTTTCATGCGCATCTCCGGTGTTTGCATTTCAATCTTCATTTTAGGA
The DNA here is from genome assembly GCA_050742695.1 of Advenella sp. Classification (GTDB taxonomy): domain Bacteria; phylum Pseudomonadota; class Gammaproteobacteria; order Burkholderiales; family Burkholderiaceae_B; genus Advenella. The sequence continues at coordinate 995 of JBOIGK010000237.1, forward strand.
CAAAAGACAGCATCCGACGAAACGGGTGCGTTTCAGTCGTTACATGGCGCTTCAGGCTGCGGCGAATTTAAGCTAGCCCATACGTGCTTATTCCAAACCTTGTATCATGGTCATGACCAGGATCACGATACAATATATGACTCATTTATGAATCGGCAAGATTCATATCATTCAAACACAAAAGCCTGGGTGTCACCACGGCGCCAGCACGGCTTGGCCGTGCCCGGCTAACGTTGTCCAGGCCGGTTAACGGCCACTATGGTGTGAGTCCTGATATGGCGTTGCATCTGGAAAAAGCGAGTGCCGGCGCAGCGCAATTGCCGATGCAGCTGCAAATGAACGACGAACTATCAAAATGACGTGACAGGGATGTAGGCAATGTGTCTTCACCAATCAAAAGGAGCCTCTGAGCACCATGAACGACCGACTGACTTCAATCATTACCAAAACTGGTGACGATGGCACCACCGGCCTGGGTGACGGTTCGCGTATTTCCAAAAACAGTCTCCGTATTCAGGCGATCGGCGATGTAGACGAACTCAACAGCCAGCTTGGGCTGCTCCTGACTGAACCGACCCTGCAGCAAGACATTATCCAGGCGCTGCAACAAGTGCAGCACCGGCTGTTCGATCTGGGCGCAGAACTTAGCGTGCCTGGCTACACCGCGCTAACCGAAGATCACATCACGATGCTGGAGCAGGCGGTGCAAACGTATCATACGACCCTGTCCCCGTTACGCGAATTCATTCTACCTGGCGGTTGCGTAGCGGCGGCGCAAGCACATGTATGCCGCAGCGTCTGTCGGCGCGCCGAACGCAGCGTGGTCGCTCTCAATGCAGCCGAACCGGTCAGCGACACGGCCCGACATTATCTGAACCGGCTATCCGATTGTCTGTTCGTGATCGCCCGCGTTCTAAATCAGCGTGCAGGACAAAGCGATATTTTCTGGCAGGCGGCAAATAAAAAATCGGCGCCTTAGCTGCGCAAGCCTGCCACTGGCTATCGGCCTCGTCTGTTGCCCCGCTGGCATGGCGGGATGACAAAGGCAAGATCCTCCCACCAAGCGCATGACGCCCAGGCTGACGTTTGGACTATCTATTAGGCGAGCATGCAGCAATTGTTATTGCACGCGCAGTTCTTCATACGAAACCATGACATGTTCCACATATGCAGGCCTGCGCTTGAGCTTTTCATAATAAGCTTCGATAGCCGGCAAAGACGGCCTGACAATATCAATATCAAAGTACCGATATAGCACATGGCCGAACTGTATATCTGCCATCGAAAAAACAGCTCCGGCGACAAACGCATGCCTGGACAGCCGGGCGTCTGCAATCGCCATTTTCAGGTGCAGATCTGCTAATGCCCCGTCGATGGCCGGCCTGTCCTGCTGCGACTTTGCCGTTCTGACGAGTTTGCCAAATACCGGGCCCGTAAAGTTAAGTGCAATATTCAGCTTGGCCCATTCCGCCCATTGGTCGATCTGCGCACGCCTTGCCAAATCGGCAGGCCAGAAATCCTCATCCCCGTAACAACCTGCCAGGTAGCGGACAATTGCGCCGGTTTCCCATATCGGATCACCGTCAGCGTCACAAATGACAGGAACAGTGCCGTTCGGATTCATTGCCAGGAACGCCGGCGTATCATTACCGCCATACTTATGACCAATGTCGTAGCGCTCATAGGCGAGCGCCAGCTCTCCGATGCACCACATCAATGCCTGCACATTCGAAGAAGTCTTTCTACCCCAAACCTTGAGCGGTTCCTTATTTTTTCTTGAAGCGGCGTGCCTTTGATTATTCATTGCCAACCCGATATGGAAGTAGAAAAATGGTTAAGCTCGCGCTGTCTGACGCAACATCTGCTATTGCCCTGGCACCCACTCACAATGCTTAAAAAAGCAGTTGCAGCACTCAAAACAAAAGCCCCGCAATCAACATACCAGGAGTATGACTGAAGACGGGGCGTTTGAAATTCTGGTGCCGGTTAAAGGAGTTGAACCCTCGACCTTCTGATTACAAATCAGCTGCTCTACCAACTGAGCTAAACCGGCGAAAGAAAGATTATATGTGAAGCCGGCGGAAAAAGTCCAGTTTTACGGCATACAGGTTCAAAAAAGTCACAGTCGTGTCTTGTTTTAGCTGCAAAAAGCGCCATACAAACCGCTTTGCACCCGATTTACATGGGCCTGGCCATGACATGGCGCCGGCACCACTGCCGGCCATCCTCGGTCATCTGCTGCCACGCCACCTGATTACTTGACTACCTTGAGCCAGGGCGCCTTTTCTTTCGGCGTGGGCGAAGGTGGCGGATCATCGTCTGGCGATGACGAATCGTGGGCATCGGAACCCGCGTCAGTCAGATCGTACTCTTCCACCTCAAACTGCATCCCTTCCTGTGTCTCGCGTGCGTAAATCGCTTCGACACGCGCCACGGGAACGGAAATTTGCCGCGAAGCCCCGCCGAATCTTGCCTGAAACTCAATCCAGTCATTGCCCATGACCAGACGATTGGTTGCCATTGCGCCTACATTCAACGTAATGCGTTCGTCACGGACAAACTCCCTGGGCACCTGGCAGGCCGCATCAACATGGACCACCAGATGAGGGGTGTAGCCAGCATCGGTACACCACTCATGCCAGGCACGCAACAGATATGGTTTGGTAGATGGTTTTTCCATTCACTTTCCTTTAGTCTGTGGCTGTGCTAACTGTCCTGGAACGGATCAGCGACGCATTACCTTTTCTGACGGCGTCAATGCCTCGATATACGCCGGGCGCGAGAAAATCCGCTCAGCGTATTTCTGGATCGGCGCTGCATTTTTAGGCAACTCGATACCGTAATGGTCCAAACGCCACAGCAGCGGCGCCATGGTCACGTCAAGCATGGAGAACTCTTCACCCAGCATGTAGCGATTTTTGATCAGCAAGGGCGCCAACTGTGACAGGCGGTCGCGGATCATACGACGGGCATTTTCCAGCTTCTTCTCGTCGGAACGGGCAGAACGATCTTCCAGCACCCCAACGTGAACAAACAGCTCTTTTTCAAAATTATGCAGGAACAAGCGGGTGCGCGCACGCATGACCGGATCGGCAGGCATCAGTTGAGGATGCGGAAAACGCTCGTCAATGTACTCATTGATAATATTGGATTCATACAAAATCAGGTCGCGCTCTACCAGGATGGGGACGCGACCGTAGGGGTTCATGACCGAAATATCCTCGGGCTTGTTGAACAGGTCAATATCACGAACCTCAAAGTCCATGCCTTTTTCGTACAGGACGAAACGGCAGCGTTGAGAAAATGGACACGTGGTTCCAGAATAAAGCACCATCATGGTGTGCAGTCTCCCGCAAAAAATAAAAAAAAGAAAAGGTCAGTGCCATCATACAACAAGCACTGACCCGAATCACAGTGGTTCTGACATCGGCAGCAAAGGAAGGGTTTTGCACCCCCCCCGACTGCTGCCGACAACGCTTACTTAACGTGTTTCCAGTAAGACGCGTTCAGCCTCCAGACAACGATAAAGAACAGCCCGAGGAACAACAGCACCCATACGCCCAACTTCTTGCGCAGCAGTTGTTCTGG
>JBOIGK010000238.1:0-3869 GCA_050742695.1 Advenella sp.
GGGTTGCTCCCGACGCTTATATTGGGTAGCGCCATGACCATCCCGGGTCTGTTCATTCTGCTTTGGGTCTTGCAACAGGTCTGGCCTGCCCCCAACCTGCTGTCACTCACGATTCCGTCACTGTTTATCGGCATCGGCCAGGCTTTTATTGTCGGCGCCTTCTACCGCATTGGCATGTCGCAGATCCCGCCAGACCAGGCCGGTTCAGGCAGCGCCATGCTGTCGACAATACAACAGGCATCAATGGGTTTTGGACCTGCACTGCTAGGCGTGGTGTTTTCACAATCGCTGCTGCAGGGTCATGACTACCAACAGGCTTTCAATGCCAGCATCCTGCTTGAGATAACACTCTTGGGCACACTGATGGCCGTATCAATTTGGTATTTCCTGCGCACACGCAGCCGCACAAGACTGGCTCTGCAGGGCAATACCTGAGCAACAGCTGGCCATCGACACGTAAGCTGGCGCGATTGTCCAGAGGGCGACGCGCACTTCAGGTACCAGCCAGGTTATCAAAGACAGCGATAGATTGTCTACCATGCATCATCGCACATGATGCCGCCTTCCTAGCATGGCGTGCCCCTTGCACTTTATATTGCTCGCTTTATATCGCCTGATCGGGTCTACAGTTGTGATAATGACAACACTCGGCGTCGGAAAGCTCAGCCCGTAACCACATACGCTGGTGTTGTCAGGGTAAATCCTCTACCATAAGAGTCAGGATTTACCCCAGTACCTTTTGCCGGACACTGCACCCGTGACAGCCCCGGCCTGCAGCCTTCGGAATCACATGAGTCAGCCGACTTTGCCTATTTCCAGCCCCCTGCCCGGAATCCTTTCCCTGCTGGTGGCGATGTCGGTGCTGTCCATGCTGGATGCCACCGGTAAATGGTTGATGTCTGTCGGCGTCCCCCTGCTTATACTATGTTGGGTGCGCTATTCGGTGCATCTGATTCTGGTGGCCTCCATTATCATACCGGCCAGGGGCTGGCGGATTCTGAAAACAAAAAAGCCGGTGGAACAGCTGCTGCGTGGCGTTTTCATGCTCACTTCCACCATGGTGTTTTTCACGACGTTACGCTACCTGCCCCAGGCGCAGGCCACCGCGATCAATTTTATTGCGCCGCTTATTCTTCTGGCGGTCGCGCCGTGGATACTCAAGGAAAAGGCCATGCTGTCACGGTGGATTGCCGCCATCGTGGGATTTCTTGGCATTCTGATTGTGATCCGTCCGTCAGGCGGGCTTGATCCTACCGGGGTATTTTTCGGGTTGTCCAATGCCGTGATTTTTTCCATGCAGTTTATCGCCAACCGACGATTGGCCGGTGACAATCCATTTACAACGCTGATCTGGAGCGGATTGTTTGGCACCGTCGTGCTGACCGTATATACGTTGTTTACAATCGACGAAGTGCTGCAGGTGCTCGCAGTGCTGGACCTGAAACAATGGCTGTTGCTTCTGTCTACCGGCATTACCGGCGGCCTGGGCCATTTGTTGCAGATTCAGGCATATCGCCAGGCGCCTGCATCGCTCTTATCGCCCCTTGTCTATCTGCAAATTATCAGCGCAACAGCGTTAGGCTGGTTGATATGGAACCAGTTTCCCGATAGCATCACCTGGCTTGGCATCGGAGTCATCTGCGCCAGCGGCATTGGCATTACGCTGTATGAGCTACGCGCCAGGCCAGTGCCAATCGCCGCCTGACACCTACTGCAGATTGCATATCGCATTTGAATGAGCGTGCGCGTCTAATCTGGTGTTAGCGTCTAATTACCACGAGTACGGGTCAATCTCCTCATCAGACGCCCTTTCGGAAATGGATTCAAGACCTGGAATGTCGTTGAACTTCTTGCGTATCATCAGGTACTCCTGAGGTGACATCCTGGAAAAGACGACGTACACGTTATCGTATTCTTCTTTTTCAGAGGGCTGCACAATAAACTGCTTGACTCGATTCGCGCTCACGCCAAGCGCCTGGTTGAAGATACCCAGGGTTAGTAGCCCGCGCTTGACCTTGATGGTGATATGACGCCGCTGGTGGTATGCGATAAAACGTTTTTCCAGCGGCTTGATGCCGGCAAGTATCAATAAAATGATAATCGTCGCCGAAATGGACGGAATATACAGCCCGCCCCCTACGGCAAGCCCAACACCGGCAACCGACCAAACGCTGGCTGCTGTTGTCAGCCCGCGGATGACCTGTCCTCGCGCAAGAATGGCGCCCGCCCCCAGAAAACCAATACCTGAGACGACCTGTGCAGCCACACGGGACGGGTCAAGGGTGACATGCTCACCCAATGAATCTGAAAACCCATAGATGGAAACGATCATGATCAGCGTCGATCCCACACACACAAGCATATGTGTTCGCAGGCCCGCTGCCCAGGATAGTCGCTCCCGTTCGAAGCCGATAACACTGCCCAGCACCGCAGACATAACCAGCCTTCCTACCAGTTCCAGATCTGACGCCATTGCCGATTTCCTCGTTCGTTTCAGTTGTACCCGCAACCGGTAAACCGATACACGATTCACCATCGATAACGATTGTGATACGCCGCGATATTCGCTTGTTGGGTAGCCTGGACTGCCCACGCTACCTTTTTCCTAATACAACTTTTCTTGTGATACGATTTTTTAATTTTCTGTTTCATTTGCAGTATAGCAGGATCATCCGACCTTCAAGCAGCAACCGTTTCGCGCAACGGCGGGATGACATATGCCATATGGTCAGCCAGCATTCAGGTGGCGTCCGTTTTTAAGAAGACGCCCCGTGCCCGAAGCACCTGAGGCGACCGGTTTGAAGCGGCAAAGTCCTCTGTCCCACACTTGCTGGCCAGCCTATAACGCGATCGCCGGCATGGCCCTGTGTCCGGGCAAACCTTGTATTCCGCTGCACAGACAGTATGCTATATTCGGTTTTTTCCCTTAACTACATATCCGACTTCATGAAAGCAGAATCCGTACTTGACACTATTGGTCAAACTCCACATATCCGTTTTTCCCGTATGTTTCCCGGTCAGCAGCAAGTCTGGATCAAGGCAGAACGTTTCAATCCCGGCGGCTCCCTGAAAGACCGCGCTGCCCTTTCCATGATCGAAGCGGCCGAACAGTCCGGTGCACTTAAACCGGGCGCGACCATTATCGAACCCACCTCTGGCAACACCGGCGTTGGCCTAGCCATGGTGGCTGCAATCAAAGGTTATAAGCTTATTCTTGTCATGCCTGAAAGCATGAGCGTAGAGCGACGTCGTCTGATCAAGGCCTATGGCGCCCAGTTTGATCTGACCCCCAAGGAAAAAGGAATGAAAGGCGCCATTGCGCGCGCTATCGAACTGGCCGAACAAACACCTGGCGCATGGATTCCGCAGCAGTTCGACAACCCAGCCAACCCACAGGTGCATGCCGAGCGCACAGCGAAGGAAATTCTCGACGACTTTCCTGAAGGACTGGACTATCTGATTACCGCTGTGGGTACCGGCGGCCATATTACCGGTATCGCCCGTACCCTGAAAAAGCAGTGGCCGCAATTGAAAGTGCTTGCCGTTGAACCTGCCGCCTCTGCTGTCATTGCCGGCGGCGAACCGGGTCCGCATGCGCTGCAAGGCATTGGCGCCGGCTTCATTCCTGTCAATCTGGACATGAGCCTGCTTGATGGCACGATCTCGGTTGAGGTCCCCGAATCGCTGGATTATGCCCGCCGTGCGGCTACGCAGGAAGGGCTGCTGGTTGGCATCAGCAGCGGCGCAACACTGGCGGCAATTGCCAAAACATTGCCCAGTCTACCAGCCAACGCCAAGGTCATGGGCATCAACTATGATACTGGCGAACGGTATCTTTCAGTCAACGGTTTTTTGCCTGAGTAGCAACA
>JBOIGK010000239.1:0-1902 GCA_050742695.1 Advenella sp.
TCCCATGCAGGTAAATGAAATAGACGGGGCTGGCGGGAAAGTTGTATCGGTATTCGGAAAATAGACGGGAAGTATGCCCATGCTGGTCGTTCAGCTATTGATCAATGGAATACAAAGTGGTGCTTTATATGCCCTTATCGCGGTAGGGTTTTCGCTGATTTTCGGGTGCACCAGGATATTCCATTTTGCCCACGGTGCAACTTTTACCATCGCTGCCTATATCTTCTATTACCTGTATTCGATGGCCCAATTTCACTGGGCATTGGCTGTGTTGGTATCAACAATCGGGGCTATCATCTTCGGGGTTGTGCTCGATAAGTGGATCTATGCGCCCATACAGAGGCACGAAGGCTCATTTTTTACTGTGTTTGTAGCCTCCCTCGGCATCGGTATTATTGTCCAGAATCTGATTGGAATGATCTTTGGAAGGGGGTTTGTGTCTGTTGCAACACCGCTTTCCGAAAGTGTGGAGCTCATGCCAGGATTGTTCGTCGCGCCGCTTTCGGGGCTTGCCATCATTTGTATGCTGGTATTTTTCTTTGCCCTGCAGGTATTTCTTAACAGAACGCATATTGGTATTGCCATGCGGGCACTGTCAGAGAATCCTGCTCTGGTCCGCATTTACGGACTTAATCCCCGGCATCTGTCTACCATGGTTTTTGCTATCGGCTCTGTCCTGGTTGTCCCTGCGGCCATCCTGACTGGAGCAAGCTCGGGTCTGAACCCCGCCATCGCTCATCATGTCATGCTTATCAGTCTGGCGGCAACCATTGTGGGAGGCGTCGGGAGTATGAAGGGCGCGGCGCTTGCCGGAATGCTGCTGGGCATAACAGAAAATTTTGCCCTGATCTATCTTGGGCCACAGTGGAGTGAAGCAGTAACGTTTGTGGTGTTGTTCCTGTTCATCCTGTTACGGCCATCGGGCTTCTTCGGCCGTGCGATAGCCACCTAGCTGCGATTCAATTATGCTTGCCTATATTCTGAACCTTGCCACGCTCATTTGCATTAATGCCGTGCTCGCGCTGACCCTGAACTTCATCATGGGCTATGCGGGAATTTTCTCCATGGCACATGCGATTTTCTTCGGATTGGGTGCTTATACAGCGGCATACGTTGCCATGCACCTGAGCGTGTCCATTTTCCTCACTATTCCAATCGCAATGTGCGTCTGCGCACTGGTGTCGCTCGTTCTGGCCTTGCCTGCATTGCGCGTACGTGGTGAATATTTTGTAGCGGCTTCGCTTGGCCTGCAGGTTATCGGCGTAACTGTTTTCTCGGAATGGAAGTCTTTTACAGGCGGTATTGGCGGTGTAATTGGCATTCCGGCCGCCAGCGTTTTTGGTTTTGATGTGATAGACCCGGCACAATTTCTACTACTGGCATTTGTTTCGCTTATTGTTGTTGCCACCATTATCACTATTCTGTCGCGATCCAGCTTTGGCCGCAATCTTCAGACAATTCGCGACAGCGAGTCTGCTGCCTATGCGATGGGCAAGAATGTTGCCGTCATAAAAACACTATCAGTGGTGATTTCTTCTGCGTTATCTGCCATTGCCGGGGCACTTTACGCGTTCTACAACGGCTTTATCAATGTAGAGAGTTTTACTCTTGATACGTCGGTGCTGCTGATGGCAATGGTGATTATCGGCGGCACCGGAACTCTGATGGGACCCTTGGTGGGGGCCGTTATCCTGATGGTGCTTCCCAGCATGTTCAGCTATATGTGGTTCCTGCCGCAGACAGAAATCGGTGCGATTCAGCAAATTGCATATGGCATCGCAATGGTGCTGTTGATGATTTTTCGTCCAGGTGGCCTTATCGGATCGTCCGGCAAACAGGCTAAATCATGACTGAAAATCCAGTGCTCTTGCGTATTTCAAACCTTCAGAAAAATTTCGGTGG
>JBOIGK010000240.1:0-1904 GCA_050742695.1 Advenella sp.
CACCAATACCGGCGCCGATACCCGCGCTTTTGGAAGAATCCCCTATCAGCGCGCCCAGACCGGCACCCAATGCTGCGCCAACGCCAGTGCCTGCTGCCGTATTGCCGCCTTGCGTAGCGCATCCGGCCAGCATTGCGCCAGCTACCAGCACTGCCGCGATTCGAGTTTGACGAATAATCATTGACTTCTCCTTGTTGGATTTGTTTGCTGTACTAAAAAATCTGAATAACCAGGTTGAAAATCAGCCACACCACATATCCTGCGCCACATTCAGAGCGGACCGCAGCCCGGGCGAATGCTGTCCAAGGACAGCCGCGATTATCACGATCTGCCCCTGAAGCGGGGCTGAAAAACCGTGACAACCTTGATGGTGTCAATACAATAACCGAGCAATCGCCAAAGCGCAAGTAATCATCAGAGCGTTGTTATATCCGGGCAAACCCCTTGATGCAGCAGCATTACCAGCTTGCAATCGGGATGGGTGGCCAGGCGAAATGTGATCTGTTCGAATTTCGGGATACCCAATTTCGGGTGATTAAATTCCCTTAAGCCGCCTTCGCGCTCGACAACCACCTGGCGCGCCCACCAATGGCTGAACACAGAACTGCCGGCCAGCAGATCATCAATCAGACTGGAGGTCTCCCCGTCATCCAGATAAGCGCCGATATCTGCGCGAAACTCCGCTACCACCCGATTGGCGCGCGTTTCCCAGTCCACGACAATGTCTGGCGCCTGTGCATCCAGGAAAATAAAACGCAATCGATTGGGCTGCGCCTGTGCACTCATCCATCCGGCAAACACCTGGTCCAGCGCAGCGTTAAACGCCAACACGTCCCAGTGCCGGTCCAGAATGTACGCTGGCGCATTGATACTATCGACGCAGGCCTGCAGCGAGGCCGTCGGTGCCGAAACAACAGCGCTGTTGTGATCCGGATCACTGACATCGGCTAGTTCAAACAGATAGGCACGCTCTGCCCTGGTCATTTGCAATACGGTAGCCAGCCGGGCCCATACGGTGGCCGACACAGACACATCGCGCCCCTGTTCAATCCAGGTGTACCAGGTAACGCTGATGTCACAAAGCTGGGCCACTTCTTCGCGCCGCAGGCCGGGGGTGCGGCGACGCTGTCCACCGGCAATACCAGCCTGTTGCGGCGTTACGCGATCACGAACGCTGCGTACAAATGCACCCAGTGCCTGCTTGCGAAATGCTCCGTGTTTGTCGGCCATACCACTCCTGCCCGGTGATGCGTTCAGCGCTGCGCTTACCCAAGTACGCTCATGAGCGAACGACGTACCTCTTCTTCGGACAGACCACTGCGCGCAATATAGTCCTGCACCTGATCCTGGCCTATCGTCCCCACATTGAAATAGCTCGAATCCGGATGGCTCAGATAAAAACCGGACACACTGGATGCCGGGAACATGGCCATGCCATCGGTCAGATACATGCCAATGTCTTCGGTCTGCAAGACGTTGAACATATCCACTTTCACACGATGCTCGGGGCAAGCGGGATAACCCGGCGCTGGACGGATACCCTGATATTTTTCGTCAATGAGCGCCTGATTGTCCAGACTCTCGTCCGCGACATAACCCCATAGATCGCGCCGCACCCGGGCATGCATGCATTCGGCAAAACCTTCGGCAAAACGGTCGGCCAGGGCCTTGAGCAGAATCGACGAGTAATCGTCCATATCCGCTTCAAAGCGTTGCTCGTGCTTCTCAATGCCAATGCCGCCGGTAACAGCAAACAGACCGATATAGTCCTTCACCCCGGTTTCCTTGGGTGCGATGTAGTCGGCCAGGCACTTGTTGGCCACGCCTTCACGCTTGGCATTTTGTTGCCGCAGGTTGCGCCAGGTGAACAGCACCTGTTCACGCGATTCATCGGCATAAACTTC
>JBOIGK010000241.1:0-4495 GCA_050742695.1 Advenella sp.
CGAATCAACAGAATCTGATCTGTATACACCAAATCCAGAATACGTTAATCTTTCCTTTCAACCAACGAAGGAGAAGTTATATGATCCGTAAACTTGCGCTCACAACTATTCTCGTCCCTTTTGCCGCAATCGCGCAGAATCTTCCGACCAGCCCCTATTTGCCACTGGAAATGGCCACCAAGGCAGCTCAGGCCGCGCTTGAGACCTGCGTTGCCGAAGGCAACAATGTCAGCGTCGCCATCGTGGCGCGCGATGGTGCTACCAAAGTACTGCTCAAGGCCGACAACTCAGGCCCGCACACCGGCTCCAGCGCCGAAGGCAAGGCGTTTACCTCTGCAGCGCTCGGCCGCGACACTGCCGGACTTGCCGGATTCATCGCATCCGAGTCGACAAACGAGGGGCTGCGTGACATGGATCCGAGAATGGTCATCCAGGCGGGTGGCTTACCGATTAAAATCGGCGATGCTCTGGTTGGCGGGATTGGCGTAGGCGGTGCGCCTAGTGGCGATATTGACGCCAAGTGCGCCAATGCCGGACTCCAGGCTATCGGCGCAGCCAAGTAAATTTATATCCGCCATCGACACCTGCAAGCCAAAGCACAATTGCAAAGGTGTCGTCACCAATAAGCCGAGTTGATCCGTACACCTCAATAGCATTAACAGACGGGGATGCCCGTTCGCCGGCCAGGCCAAAGCCTGACACGTCCCTATCTGAATACTCTCTTGCATTGATATTGTTTATTTAACCGCACTTGTTCCGAGGAGCAGCATTGCATGCAACCCTATATCGCCGTCCTGACGCTGGGCGTGGATGATCTGGAAAAGTCTCTGGCCTTTTATCGAGACGGACTGGGTCTGGCCACAAATGGCATCATCGGCACTGAATTCGAAAACGGCGCCGTGGCATTTTTCAACTTGCACAATGGTCTGAAACTGGCCCTGTGGCCCAGAAAGAGTCTGGCTGCAGACGCCGGTCTGCCTGTCACACCTCGTTCGTCACTTGAGCTTAGCATTGGGCACAACGTGGACAGCAAAGAAGAGGTCGATCGCATTATGCAGGAAGCACAAGCGGCCGGCGCCACCATTGTCAAGCCGGCACAGGACACATTTTACGGTGGCTATGCCGGCTATTTTTGTGATCCGGATGGTCATCTCTGGGAGGTCGTCTGGAACCCCGAGCTGGCATCACTGGGTTAGCCAACTAAACGCGCACGTGTCACTCGCGTGCGATGGGTGCGCCGCTGGTATTGGACCACTGGCTCCATGACCCCGGATACAGCGCAGCACCCGACAATCCTGCCACTTCCATGGCCAGCAGATTATGGCAGGCTGTCACACCCGACCCGCATTGGCTGATCACGCTCTCGGGCTTTTGCCCCTGCAGGCTGGCCGTCAGTTCCTTGCGCAAGGTCTCGGCATCCTTGAACGTCCCGTCAGCTTGCAGGTTGTCCTTGAAAAAGCGGTTGGCTGCACCGGGAATGTGGCCGCCAATGGGATCCAGGGTTTCGTTTTCACCACGGAAACGATCAGGACTGCGGGCGTCCAACACCAGTCTTTCAGCCGCACTGATGTTAGCCAGCACTTCTTCATAACCAACCGTCTGGGTCAGGGAAGCGCGCAGGGCCAGCATGCCTTCCTTGGCCGGCTGCGGCGGCTCGGTGGTGACTTCATAGCCGGCTTGCTGCCACAGTTTGAAGCCGCCATCCAGCACCGAAACATTATCATGGCCGATCCAACGCAGCATCCACCACAGACGAGCGGCAAACATGGAATCATTGGCGTCGTAGCAAACCACATGCGTGTCGTCGCTGATGCCAATGGCTGCCATTTTCTGGGCAAAAAGCTCACGTGCCGGCAAGGGATGGCGTCCCTGGTCAGCGCCGCCCTTGACGCTGAGCACCTGGTCCAGATCAACATGCCGGGCGCCAGGAATGTGGCCGTCATTATAGAGCTGCAGACCCTGTGACGGATTGGTTAATTCGAAACGACAATCGCACACAACCAGGTTACTGGCGGTATCCAACAGGTTTGACAGTTCCTGTGCACTGATAAGAGGAGTTGCTTTCATGTTTTTTTCTTCACTGTTTCAGGTTGCGGTTGCATGAGGACTGAAATAAACACTCAGTCTTCCTGCATCCAGTTGCGGGCGTGCTGCGTTGCCAGCGTTCGGTCGATGCTCGCGCCCGTTTGCCCAAGGTAATTGGCCGGATCGATCAGGTTGGCAATGTCGTCATCGGACAAGGCTTGCGCAATTTGCGGATGACCACGCATGGCAGAACCAAAATCCTGTTTGTTCTCGATGCCTTTCATAGAGGCGTCGTAAACCCATTCATGCGCATGATCCTTGCCGACCCGGGCACCCAGTTCCAGCATAACACGCTCGGAAAGCAGATAGCCGCGCATCATGTCCAGGTTCCTGTTCATATTCTCCTTGTCTATCCGCAGTCCTGCAAGCAGGTTGCGCGCCTGCAGCAGCACGGCGCCGGCAATCAGACAACACTCGGGCAGGGCCTTCCATTCGGTTTTCCAGGCGATCCCGTCACGTTCGTGTTCCTGGACCATCGCTTCGGTCATCATTGCCGCGTTGTAGCGCAGGGTTCGTGACAGGCCGGCAATATTCTCGGCCGAGGTGGGATTGCGCTTGTGCGGCATGGTCGAAGAGCCCAGTTTACCTTCAGAAAAACCCTCTTCGACTTCGCCGAATTCATTGCGCTGCAGGTTGCGCAGCTCGTTGCCGATTTTCGACAGCGTCGCGCCCAGCATGGCCAGCAAATTGGCATATTCGGCAAAGCGGTCGCGCGCCGGCCCCCAACTGATGTCAGGCACCGCCAGCCCCAGCGCCGCGCAGGTTTTCTCTTCCAGTTCGCGGGCTCGTTCGCCCAGCGAGGCCTGCGTCCCGACGGCGCCGATCAACATCCCGACAAACACACGCGGTTCAGCCTGCTTCAGCCTGTCATAATGGCGCGACAGTTCGTCCAGCCAGATGGCGCACTTATGGCCAAATGTAATCGGCAACGCCTGTACACCATGCGTGCGGCCCACCATGACGGTATCCCGGTGCGTCTTGGCCAGCCGGGCCAGTTCGCGCGCGCAGCCTTTGAGATCGCGCAGGTAAATGGCATGTGCTTCGCGCAATTGCAAAACAGTTCCGGTATCGAGCACATCCTGGGTGGTGGGGCCAAAATGAACCCACTGCCCGTGCTCGCCGCAATGCTCGATGAGCTGCTTGAGCGCAGGCACCAGCGAATGCTTGATGCGACGCATCTCGGCAGCCATTTTGGGAATATCGATTTTCTCCACCTTCGCATTGGCGGAAATCGCATCGGCCGCTTCCTGTGGAATGATTTGCATGCCGGCCTGAACCTGCGAAAACGCAGCTTCGAAGTCCAGCCATTTCTGAATCCGATTTTCTTCGGAGAAAATCTCCCGAAGTTCCTCGGTACTCCACAAATGCTGCAGGGTGACCGAATCAAATACTGAAGAAGTCATTTATTCAACCTTGTCTGAGAGTGATTGTGTATCTCTGGCCGGCAGCAGACGCCCCGGGTTCAATGTATTGTCCGGGTCAAACGCGTGCTTGATGCTATACATCAGGCTGATGGCCACGGGATCCTTGTAGCGGATCAAAATGTCCTGCTTCTGGCGCCCGATCCCATGTTCGGCTGAAATGGAACCGTTTACCCGCGCTGCGGTTTCGTGTACGACCTCATGAATGGCCGCTTCGCGGGCCAGAAAGTCTTCTTTGCTGATCAATGCTGGTTTGCTCTGGTTAAAATGCAGATTGCCATCGCCGACATGGCCAAAGGTAATACAGCGAATGCCTGGAATAATCGCATTCATGGCGGGGCCCGCGGCGTCGACGAATTCGGCGATGCGGGAGATCGGCACCGAAATATCATGCTTGATGGATGGCCCGTCCTTGCGCTGCGCTTCTGGAACATGCGAACGGATGTCCCACATGGACTTTGACTGCTGCTCGGACGCGGCCAGTGCCACATCAAGCACCATATCCTTCTCCAGGGCTTCGGCAAGGACGGTTTCAAATTCTTCCTGCAGTGCAACCCGCAATGACGTTTCCGACACCTCGGCAAGAATCACCCATGGCGCGGCCTCCTGCAGCGGTTCGCGCATGGCCGGAAAATGCAGCAGTACCAGATTGACTGTCTCCCGGGCCATGATCTCGAATGCGGTAATGCGGTCACCCAGGTTTTCACGCAGGAAAGACAGCAGCGATACGGCCTCGGCCGGATTGCGAATGGCGATCCAGGCCGTGGCCTGCTGGCGCGGCACTGGATACAGCTTGATGGTTGCGGCAGTAATAATGCCTAACGTGCCTTCGCCCCCGATGAACAGATGCTTCAGGTCATAGCCGGTATTGTCCTTGCGCAGGCTGGACAGGCCATTCCAGATTCGACCATCGGCCAGTACCACTTCCAGGCCTAGCGCCTGCTCGCGAGTATTTCCATAGCGAATCACCTGGTCTCCGCCGGCATTGG
>JBOIGK010000242.1:0-5741 GCA_050742695.1 Advenella sp.
ACTTTGCCCTTGCTTGCAATACCGGGCAAGGCCAATGCCAGATTCACGAGAAAGCCCATATGATAGCGGCTGCTCCGACCGTGCAGGACCAGGAGAGCTTGCGTGAAGTTGCCCAAAAAGTGGCGCAGGCGTGGGGTAAGCGTTGTGGCAAGGACTGCTTACAACAATGGAATGAAACGGCGGGAAAGGCAGCCGGAATCACGATACGTTGAGCGAGCATAACAACATAAAAGGTCTTGAATATGGAACCTGCAAATGTTAGCGCCCAAGCGCATGCTGGACAAAGTCGCCGGTGCCGGTGCATGGATAGGAGGAGCCTGCCTGTTAGTTTCCTCGATGCTAATTGTGATCGATCTGGTCATGAGAAAGTGGATAGGCTGGTCGATAGGCGGATCGGATGAAATTGCCGGATACGTACTGGCAATAGTCAGTGCATGGGCATTTCCGATCACGCTGCTGCGTCGCTCCCACATTCGGGTGGACGTTATTTATAGCCATTTATCGCGTCGGGCCCGCATCGGACTGGACCTGTTTGCATTGTTATGCATGGGTGTGTTTGTCGCAGTATTGACTTATCACGCGTGGCAGGTTTTGGCCGATTCGATTTCCTTCAATGCAGTATCGAATACGCCGCTGCAGGTGCCGCAGTGGATTCCTCAATCGCTGTGGTTCGCTGGGTACGTGTTCTTCCTGGTCACTATCGTGGTTTTGATAGCCTGCGCCATTTATCTGATTATCAAGCAGAGGCCCCGCGAGGTTAGTGCATTGATCGGCATCAACTCGGTAGAAGAAGAGATCAATGAAGAGCTGGTCCTTGAAAAGGACCTGAGTCCAACTAACCAGGCTTTGGCCGCCGCGGAGAAATAAGTCATGCTGTCTTTTACCGTTTTTCTTTTATTGGGTCTGCTCGCAATGAGTGTGACCGCGGCCGCTACGGTGGGGGTGTTGGGTTTGGCGCTCTCGGAGTTATTTTCACCACTGCCTTTGACCAATGCTATCGGAGAATTGGCGTGGGGCTCCAGCGCTGAATTTCTGCTGGTCGCCATCCCGCTTTACGTGTTGATGGGCGAGCTGCTCGTCTGTTCGGGTATTGCTGGCCGGATGTACGGCGCAGTGTCAAAATGGGTTTCCTGGCTCCCTGGTGGACTGATGAATGCCAACATCGGCGCGTCCGCGCTTTTTTCTGCCACCAGCGGCTCCAGTGTGGCAACCGCGGCAACAATCTCGACCCTGGCTTTGCCGGAGCAACGCAAAGCAGGGTACAACGCGCCCCTGTTTTTGGGATCGATTGCCGCAGGGGGGACTTTGGGTATTTTGATTCCACCCTCGATTAATATGATTGTGTTTGCGCTGATCGCCAATGTTTCCGTTCCCAAGCTTTACCTGGCCGCGACTGTACCGGCACTAATTCTGACCGCTATGTTCGTATTGCTGATTATCGGCGTCAGTGTCGTGCGTCCAGGCGTAGCCGGCAAGCGTGTCCAGGTGACATGGCAAGAGCGGCTTGAAAGCTTACCTCATTTGTTGCCGCCACTGGCTATCTTTGCGTTGGTAATTGGTGTTATCTACAGTGGTGTTGCCACCGCCAGTGAATCGGCTGCACTGGGTGTAATTGCCGCGCTCGGACTTGCCTGGTCAAAGCGAGCGCTGAGCGTGGCCACACTGCGACATGCGTTTGAGTCAACCATGCGCACAACCGGCATGATCATCCTGATCACACTGTCGGCGTTCTTTCTCAATTTCGTGCTTTCTTCCATCGGCCTGACCACTGAACTAGTCGATTTTGTGGTTGGCTTGCAACTGTCCCCCATGGGCACAATGCTGGCGTTGATCGCATTTTATATTCTTCTGGGTTGCTTTATGGATACGCTGGCGATGATGGTGATGACTGCACCGCTGACTGTGCCGATTGTCGTGGCGATGGGCTTTGATCCAATCTGGTTCGGTGTCATGCTAATCCTGCTGTGTGAAATGGGTCAGTTGACTCCTCCATTCGGCATCAATCTGTTCGTGGTACAGAGTATCCGTGCCGAAGGCAAGTTCATTGATGTGATTATCGGCGCTTTGCCATTTTGCCTGGTGCTGTTGATCTTGCTGGGCATGCTTTTGGTTTTGCCACAGATTGCCTTGTGGCTGCCGTCGCAGTTCTCCGTCTCCTAATTGGCCATGTGGCCGGAGCAGCGATGAGCGTCGTGATCGTTATGTCAATTGTGCTATTTGAATGAGGGGAAAAATATAATGAATGCATCTGTTGTGACTACCGTACAACTTCGCTGCGAGATCGCAGACGAGGCCTCTTTTGCGCCTTACGGCATGCTGGTCCGGCGTCCGGATAATGTGGCTGCCAATTTGGCCAGCGGCGCGGTCGAGTCGTGGCTATTGCCTTTTACTTCGGGATCGGAAGCGCAAATTATGTTTAACCGATATCATGACAAGGGCCGCGCATTCTCCGTTATGGAAAAGCACTTGCGGGTGAGTCAATGTTTCTTCCCGCTGGGTGGCGTTCCCTATATTATGGTTGTGGGTAAGGGCAGCGCAGAACAGCAGACAATGGGGCCTGAGGATGTCAGGGCTTTCTATGTTGACGGTGACTGCGGTGTTCTCCTGTGGCAGCACGTATGGCATTCGCTTGCTCGTTTTCCTGTGGGTGCGCCGTACATTGACCTGGCTTTTATCACGGATCTGGATACGCAAAATGAAATTGAACGGCATCTGGCAGGTGGCCTGATCCCTCAACAGACTGAATTTATTGATTTTATGCAAACGCATCAGACACGCTTTCTGGTGCAGGACCCGCAATCCTGAGGTATACCATCGCAAAGCCTTGCCGTGGTGTACGGCAAGCAAAAGGCGGGATCAATTCCCGCCTTTTGCTTGCCTGCGATGACTTGATTACTGTTGCATTTGTTGTTGGTGCAGTTGCAGCACCTGAGCATGCCAGTCGGTATGTGTCTGCCATTGGATGGCGGCATGCAAAATGGTGGCGTCCTGCCCGTAATTTGCGACAAACTGCATGGAAGTAGGGCGCCGGTCCTGCGTGATGCCGTTGGGAACTGCGATGGCGCAACCCTGGATCAGATTGACAAAGCGCGTGTATATGCCCAGCGCTCGCTGGGGATCAAATTGCGTCAGTCTGGCGGCGGGCGTGCTTGTTGTTGGCACGACCAGAACCCGCCCAACGGGCAGCAGGGATTCGATTTGCTCGCGGCATTGAGCCGCGCGATTGAGCAGGCTGAAATAGGTAGACAGGTCTGTTCTGCCCGACTGCATGAGGCTCTCGCGTACTGCATCATCCAGCGGCGCACCCGGATCATCCACCCATTGTCGATTGTTCAGATACCCTTCGGTACCCGAGATGCCCACCCAGGTCTGTGACATCTGTGCGAAGCTGACGGGGATACTGGTGACGCTGGTCGGAAAGCCTAACGCCTGGCAACGCGCCTGGCTGTCGCGATAACTGGCCATCATGTCCGCGTCAGCTTCGGGCAGGCTGGCATCATCTAAAAAGACCAGGGTGGGCAAAGGCTGTTGTGCTGCCAGCGCCAGTCCTTTTTCCAGCGTATGACGCCGTGCTGCTGGCAACATCGCTTGGTACAGCAAACATACATCGGCAGCGGTGCGAGCCATTGGCCCGACTACGTCAAAGCGCTGACTGAGCGCTGCCACGCCTTCCGTGCTGACCCATCCCGGGGAACCCTTGAGTCCCGTAATGCCACACCAGGACGAGGGGATGCGCACGGAGCCGCCGGTATCCGTTCCCAACGCGGCCGGCACTAAGCCGGCAGCGACGGCGCAGGCCGAACCGTTGCTGGATCCGCCAGAGAAATAGGTATCAGATGCGTCAATCGGGTTGAGTGGACGGCCCAGGGGGCTGATCCCCCAGCCGCTCATCGCAAATTCGGTGGTATGGCTCTTGCCGGCAATAACGGCTCCTTCACTGATCAGATTGCCAATGACAGAAGCATGTCGCTGCGGTTGCAGATTGACTGCGCGGCACCCAAGACGCGTGGGCATGCCGGCGACATCGATCAGGTCTTTTACTGCGAGCGGCACGCCTCTCAAGAGCGCAGTGGCCGGGCTACGCACAGAGGCGTTCTGAACTGGCTCATCTGCAATATGCACGAAAGCGCGTACGTTTTCATTACGTTCGCGCATGAACTGCATTCTGTCACGTGTTACTGCTGCCTGTTCGGGTTTCGTTCGCAGTGCTCTGCAGTTATCGATCGAATCCAGGAATAAAGCCATCAAAAACCTCCTTTGTCTTGGTATGTTCCAGGGGAGTCTGCTCAGGCTTGATGCGCCAGGCAGACTACGATAGTCAATAGCTGAGGATACAGGGAAACATTAAAGTCGAAGAAAAAAAATTTTTATCAAGTAAACGGCTCCGGGTTATCACAGTTGCGTTGAACGGACTGCAGACTTTGTTGCACATTGGCCCGTTAAATGACAAAATCTCCTGTTCAGGCTGTACGATTGCGCCAGGAGATGCCAATGACAAAAGAAACCAATTCCGTTCCCAGAAAAAAAGCATTGTCTGCTCAGGTCGCCGACGAGTTGCGCGCGCGTATTGAGCGCGGTCAATACGCACCTGGCGACAAATTGCCCACTGAACCTGTACTTATCCAGCAGTTCGGTTTCAGCAGGACCGTCATTCGCGAGGCCATCGCAGCCCTGCGAGCTGATCGTTTACTTGAATCGCGTCAGGGTGCAGGGGTGTTTGTGCTGCCCCCACCAGAGCCATCCGAGTTGATGCTGCTTCTGGCTCCCGCCTCGGACAGAATTTCAGACATCATAGAAGAGCTGGAACTACGTATCGGGATAGAAGTGGAGGCAGCGGGATTGGCAGCGGCCCGCAGATCTCCCGCTCAGGAAGCCGAGATCCTGCACCAGATTGAACGGTTTGCACAACTGAGCCACGAGGGCAAGCCGACCGACGAGGCCGATTTCTGCTTTCATATGGCAATCGCGGCTGCGACCAACAATGCGCGCTTTAAAACGTTCCTTGAGCATATCGGCCGTCGCATGATTCCACGAGTGAAATTGCGCAGTATCACGGGAGGAGTGGATCTGCCCAGCCGGGATAATACGATCCTCGCAGAGCACTCGGCGATAGCAGATGCCATCAGTGCTGGCGACACCGAGCTGGCGCGCGAAACGATGCGCACACACTTGCAGATCGGTCTGCAACGCTATCGCTCAATGGCGCGTAAGGTTGGTGTTCTACTTCCTGGCCAGATAGCTGACACAATAAAATC
The DNA here is from genome assembly GCA_050742695.1 of Advenella sp. Classification (GTDB taxonomy): domain Bacteria; phylum Pseudomonadota; class Gammaproteobacteria; order Burkholderiales; family Burkholderiaceae_B; genus Advenella. The sequence goes on from JBOIGK010000242.1 coordinate 5,256, forward strand.
CTGATTGCGCTTTTGATATAACAATTGCGATTGACAGTCCTTCTGAATTCATACTATGATTTACATTAATTCATAATATCAATTTAGAGGATTACGACGCATTATGTCTCCGCAAGAAATAAAAAAACGTATCTCGACGGGTTTGCTTTCCTTTCCGGTAACACATTTCAACGAAGATCTCAGCCTGAATCTGGATAGCTATCAGTCCCATGTCAACTGGTTATCCGGGTTCGACGCCGCCGGGCTATTCGCTGCGGGTGGTACTGGTGAGCTATTTTCGCTGACACCCCAGGAGATTGCAGATACCACAAAAGCCGCTAAGGAAGCGGCAGGTGAAATGCCTATTATCGCTGGCTGCGGCTATGGGACAGCGCTTGCCAAGGATATTGCGCGGTTAGCGGAAGAGGCGGGCGCTGATGGCCTGTTGCTGCTTCCTCATTACCTTATGAATGTGCCCCAGGAAGGAATTTACCAGCATGTAAAGGC
>JBOIGK010000243.1:0-17010 GCA_050742695.1 Advenella sp.
TGCGAAAGCTGTGCGCTCCGGATCCGCTCAGGCAGCGTAAGGCATTTGCATGGAGAAGAGCCCGACGACCCAGCCATATGCCTGACCTGCCAGGCGGTACCGATGGAAGACCTTGAACTGGAAACCTGATGCGGTTGCAGATTATTGAAATTTAGGAGAAAAAATGAAATTTTTTGATGCGGAAGCAACTCGCGCGGCCTTACCTTTCGACAAACTTATAGACTCAATCCGTGATATGTTCGCGAAGGGCTGCGAAGTCCCGTTACGACACAACCATGCCATACCTGGTAGGACCGACGAAAAAAATAGTGTACTGATCATGCCCGCATGGAATCAGGGGGAGTATCTTGGCATCAAGACCGTTACGATCTTTCCGAACAACGCAAACCATTCGCTGCCTGGGCTATTCTCGACTTATATCCTGTACAGTGCCGTGACCGGCGAGCCCCTGGCCTACCTGGACGGCAACGAAATTACCTCTCGACGTACAGCCGCCGCATCGGCGCTTGCCGCATCACTTATTGCGCCAGTCCGCGCGAAACGTCAGCTGATCGTGGGTGCGGGGCGCGTTGGAAGCGTCGTGCCGGACGCCTACCTTGCGGTGCTGCCCATCGAAGAATTCTTGATCTGGGATACCAACAAGGATAACGCCCATAAGCTCGTGAATCGTCTAAAGGACGAAGGTTTGGATGCATCTATCGTCGATGACCTGGCCCAGGCTGCACAACAATCGGATATCATCACGTGCGCTACATTGGCGCAAACACCGTACATTGACGGGTTGTGGCTTAAGCCCGGCACCCATCTTGACCTGATCGGCAGCTTTGCTCCACATATGCACGAAGCAAAATCAAATTGCTTTGCGGGCGATGTTCGCCTGTTTGTGGATACAGATGAAGCGCTGATGAAAAGTGGAGACTTGCTCACGCCCATGGGAGAAGGAGTTTTCTCCCGTAAAGACGTGGCTGGCACGCTTGCTGATCTTGTTGCGCAAAAGGGCGACGTCGACCGGCCACCGCAGCAACGCACCGTTTTCAAAGCAGTTGGAACGGCCCTGGAGGACCTGGCTACGGCCGTACTTGTGCTTAGCAATACTTAAGACGTGAAATCGTGCAGCGTGGGACTTCAACAACAAGTCTAGTTACCTATGGCCTCGAATTGAGAAATTGAATTACATTAAATATGTACCCACCTGCCGAGCATCAGCCATATCACTCAAATCTGCTATCCACATATAAGTCTCGGCACAGTCAGTACGGCATAAACAGTCTACCCGTTATTGGCGTTCAATCCTCGCAGCACGCGCCATCCCGTCTGTTAGGCGCACATCATCGGCAATACGCTTGGAGAATTCCTCGGGGCTATTCTCCACAATACTCATGCCACGAGCGGTGCCCTGCTTTTCGATAAACTCGGGGTTCTTCAGAATCTATGTGTCTTCCGCGTACACCTTGTCGAGGACTTGTTGGAGAGTCCTGGCTGGTGCGAACAAGCCATACCAGCCAGAACCTTGTAGTTCCGGAAAACCCTGCTCGGATGTCGTTTGCGTTGGGCTTCCCTGATAAAAGTACTAAGCGCAAAACCGTCAACCTGGTACTGCAAATGATCCGCGGTACGAATCTGGAGGCGGTCAAGCGACGCTAGACTGAGTTTCAAGGCCAGCTCGGCGGCATTTTCTAAACGTTAGCAATTAGTCCGCCGTCCACCCGGATAATGGACCCTGTAATGTAAGACGCCTGGCGGCTGGCCAAAAAGGCCGCTGCTGCGCCGTATTCGTCAGGGTCCCCGTAACGACTGACCGGTATGGCGGCGACGCTTTCCTGCACGACAGCGTCGTAGCTGCGATCCTCGCGGGCTGCTTTAGCCTTATCCAGCGCCACAATGCGCTGAGTGGCGATGCGGCCCGGCACCAATACGTTAGTGGTAATGCCGCTTGGCCCCACTTCGCGCGCCAGTGTTTTCGACCAACCCACCAGGGCGCTACGCAAGGAGTTGGACAAACCCAGGTTGGCAATAGGCGCCACCACGCCGGATGAAGCGCTGGTAATAACGCGGCCCCAGTTCTGCTCCTTCATGCCGGGAAGAACTAGGTCGGTCATGGTGACCACAGACAACACCATTTCAGTGAAATGCCGCTGCCATACGTTGCGCTCGACGTTTTGCACCAAGCTCGGCGGCGGGCCGCCCGTGTTATTGCACAAGATATCAATCGGCCCCACCGCAGCGACCACCTCGTCATGCAACTGTTTAAATCTGTCGATCTGCGCCAAGTCCCACTGCTTGCCAATCGCCGTGCCGCCGGCCATCTCGATGGCCTCACAAGTAACAGCCAAGTACGTGTCATTGATATCACACACCACGACCGTCGCACCCTCGTCAGCCAGTGCGCGCGCAATTGCCCCACCCAGCCCGCCGCCAGCACCGTGAACGAGTGCCACTTTTTGCTTTAATCCGAGTTCCATTGTCCATTTTCCTTGTTGTCTAACTTGCCTGAGTGGTTCAGGTACCGATGCTTAACGGCGCGCGCAATTTACGCAGCAGCGCAATCGCACTCTGCGCGGTGATCCGCCCCGTCTTGGGATTTTCCGAAGGAATGTTCTGGATTTCCATGGACAGCAGCGCAGAATCGGACACGACTTCTATATGATGGGTATTGTGCTCGAGTGTGGGGTCAGCCCAGACCTCAAGGATTGTTTTGTCGGGCCCTACACCCGCCAGCGATACGCTGACGGCCACGTTTAAGTTGGCAGGAAACCCGGACGCCGCTTCGCGCGCAGTGCCCGAAAAGATCAACGTGGGCTCTTTCAGGCTCATCACATCGATATTCTGTTTTTCCAGAAACGGCGCCCCCACAAACCCTTTAACCGGCTTGCGCGAAGTCATCTTGACCGAGTGAATCGTGCCTTCGGCCGCGCCCAGTATGGCGTCGAGCCCCAGAATCGCCCCAGACGGAACAAGAATCTGCCCATTATGCGCTCGCGCCAGATCCACCAATTCGGGATGCGCCAACAACGCTCCGCTGCTCAAGCTGACGACCTTCTTTCCCGCCTTTAGAAACGGCATGGCAATGCGGGGCAATAGATGGGCGGGCGCACATTCGATCACAATGTCGCAATACGGTTCCAGCTCGTCCAGCAGCACAAACCGCGGCGGTTTTTGGCCTTGCCAGTCAAATTCAGGTACCACGTCAGGGTTGCGTACGCCCACGGCAACAAGCCGAATGCCTTCAATACCTTGAACAAGCTGGCTTGCAATCGAACGGCCTATGGCGCCAAAACCCGCCACTCCTACATGTAAGTCTTCCATCTGTTGTATTCCTGTTCCACAAATATCACCCGGCCCTATCACCGGTGAACTTCATTCTAGGAAAGGGATGCAAAGGAAACAAACGATTTGTTATCACCGCAGCGATTAGCGCAACTAATGGCTGGATGGATTTGCCACCATCTCAACCTCGGCCAACACCCAGGAGCGGAATTTTTGTATGGCTGCTCGCTTGGGCGAGGAGACACGCGTCAGCAGGTAGTAATCGCCGGCGCTGCGCACGGGCTCTATGTTAGGCAACAAGACCTGTAGCTCGTTGCGCCCGGGATAGCCACGCAACAGCACCTCGGGAATCAGCGCAATGCCTTTATGATCCAGCGCCGCACCCAGTGAAATGTAAAAATGCCCATACTCGGGCTCATGCCCGGACGGCTTATATTCCACCCCATTGGCCTTCAACCATTCGCGCCATGCGTTGGGCCGGCTTGCGGTATGCACCAAGGACGCCGTCTTGAAGTCGGCCACGTGCTCGATAGCCCGCTGCGTGGCGTACCAAACCTTGGACGCTACCGGCACCATCACGTCGTGAAACAGCAGATCAGCCTCGATGTCTGTCCACTTTTCCAACATGATCAGGTTCACGGCGGGAAAATGTTCCGGGTAGCGCTGCCCCGGCAGTTTCCCCACCCGCAGCGCGACATCAATATTGTCAGACTGCATATCGACCGGCCTGATGTCTGACACCACACGCACTTCGATATCGGGGTGTTGGGATGTAAATGACGCCAACCTTGGCATAAGCCAGAGGGTGCCGATAGTGGGTATGGTACTGACGGTAAGCGTTTGCTGGTGATCCGGGCTGGTCAGGTCATGCATGGCCTTTTCCAGGCCCTCCAGCAGCACATGGCACGCCTCATAAAACTGCTGCCCTGGTTTGGTGAGCTCTATATAACGCGCGTGCCGAATAAATAGCGGCGTTCCCAGGAACTCTTCCAGCTTGCGTATCTGCAAACTGATCGCGCCCTGTGTCACGAACAACTCTTCGGCCGCCTGCGTAAAGGAAAGATGCCTGGCCGCCGCTTCAAAGTAACGCGTGGCCAATAATGGGGGAAGGCGTCTACTCATAGGTCCGTTGGTGGATGAGCCAAAAGGGATACGGATTTGCCATTAGCTGAACTAATAGCATTGCACACTTTAAATCGTTTGTCCCCCAGTGTCCACCTCACTAACATAAAACCTACCCGCAATGCCCGACATCGGGCCCTGCCGCCCTTAACAAAAAAAGGAGCCAAGTGATGGTGAGTAAGGAAGAGAAAATTTCAATACGCGAGCGATTTCTAAAGGTCGACACATCTAACGTTGCCGACGTACTGGATGAAATGGGTCATCCCGACCAAGGGCTGGCGGCAGCGTTCCAGCGCCAGACAGGCTCCGAGCGCCTGGCAGGATGGGCATACACCATCCGTGGACAGATGACGCCTTACGGTTTCGGCGGTGACGCCGATAAAATGAAAGCCTGCGCGGCTCTGTCCGAAGGCGACGTATCGGTATGGTCTGGCGATGGAGATGGTATCTGCTACTTCGGCGAATTGATCTCCATCGGCATGAAGGAAAAAGGCAGCGTTGGCGCCATCGTCGACGGCGGACTGCGAGACACCAGCTGGATCAACGCGTTGGGATTTACGGTTTTCGGGCGCTTTCGCACTCCGGTGCAGTCGATCAGCCGCTGGAAAGTCAATGCCTGGAACGTACCGGTCTATATGCAAGGTGCAACGGGCCGGCGCGTAGCTGTCGAACCGGGCGACTTCATTTTGGGCGACGACGACGGCGCGCTAGTCATACCGCAAGCCATCGTGAAGGAAGTACTGGAAAGATCTGAGCGCTTAACCGAGCAGGAAGTCGCCATCCGCCAGAGCTTGAGCCAAGGCATGTCGCTGGCCCAGGCCCTTGAAAAATACGGCCACGTTTAAGCACAAACTGGACGTGACCGGGCCACAAGAAGCAAGCATATGCGGACATCGCCCAACCACGTCCCCATCCCCACCGGAGGAGACAAGCATGCAAACCCGATCCAGCACATATCTAAAGACCTTGTTCAAGAGCAGTATGATCGCCTTGGCGCTCGGCCTTGCCAACGCCGCACACGCGTGGCCTGACCACGCCCTGAGAATGATCGTGCCCTTTCCCGCGGGCGGTATTAATGACACCGTGGCGCGACTGACTGCCACCTACCTGGGCGAAGAGCTTGGCGCTACCATTGTGGTCGAAAACCGGGCCGGTGCAGGTGGCACCATCGGCACTATGGCGGCGGTAAACAGTCCGGCTGACGGCTATACCATACTGTTAGGCGCCAGCAGCACCGTCGCCGTCGCGCCCCATCTATACAAGAACCTGGGCTATGCGCCGGAGAAAGATTTGATAGCCCTGGGTGGTATCGGTTCTGCCGCTAGCCTTCTCGTCGTGGCGGCCAACTCCAAATGGAACAGTCTGAGTGAGCTGGTCAATGCTGACACAAAAGCCCCAGGCACCATCAATTACGGTTCTGCTGGCGCAGGCACCAGCCATCATATAAAAACCGAACTGCTTAAGCTACGAACAGGCGCAAAGTGGCTGCATATTCCATACCGGGGCGGTGCCCCCGCCATGACAGACCTTATGGGAGGACAAATCGACTTCCTGCTGGAGCCCTTGCCCACAGCTCTGCCCTATGTGGAGTCGGGCCGTATCAAGGCGTTGGCCGTCACCACACGGCAACGCGCCGCCGTGCTGCCAGACGTAAAGACCTTTGATGAAGAAGGCATCAAAGGCTACGATGCAACGTTATGGTTCGGCGTTTTTGCACCGGCAGGTATCGACAGCGGCGTTGCCAAAAAGATCGGTGATGCCTTGCAACGCGCCTTCGCGCGCGACGCCGTCAAACAGGATTTTGAAAAACGCGGGCTGGACGCCTACAGCGGTTCCCCCGAGCAGTTCCAGGATTTCGTCAAAGCCGAAATCAAGCTCTGGGGCGACGTCATCCAAAAGGCCGGGATACCAGCTCAATAGCTTGATCGGATGCGGGCAAAATCCGCATCTCTCTATAGATTTCATCCGGCGACACCTTGACGGCCGGCAAAAGCGACCTTGCTGGATTGTCCAATAGCCTGGCGCCAATCTATGTGCCTGACCAACACGTGCTGCCGTTACGCCTGGCGTCTGGTTCGACTGTCTTATTGTAGCCATGCATAAGCAAAGCGGGCATAGAAATAACCGCATTCGCTCATAAACAAATACGATAAATATTGTTTGATATAGGAACGGCCGATGTTGTAATGATTACGAGTTCAGTATGCATCCGGGGTGCATCACGAACGTCATTTCATTTTCTCATCGGGGTTTTTATGATACGCAAAGTCAAGGCAACGCTTGCTTCTGTATTCTTGTTATTTGCTACCGCCACGTCCGTACAGGCGGGCACACTCCGGATCGGTGTAGTGCCTGGCGCCTATGCAGACTCGGTCAATATCGCAGCGCAAGAGGCCAAAAAAGAAGGCATTGACGTCAAGGTGGTTGAATTTACCGACTGGACCACGCCCAACGTTGCACTCAATTCCGGCGACCTGGATGTCAATTACTTCCAGCACGAACCGTTTCTGAAAAATGCCAATGAAAAACAGGGATTCGAGCTGGTTGCCGTCGATACAGGCATTCTGTCAAATATCGGCCTGTATTCCCTGAAGCACAAAACCATCGCCGATATTCCTGAAGACGGCAAAGTTGCTATCGCCAACGATCCCGTCAACCAGGGGCGCGGGCTACTGTTGTTGCAAAAGTCAGGCCTAATCAAGTTAAAAGCCAACGTCGGCTTTCTTGGGACACTCGATGACATCACAGAAAACCCAAAGAAACTGCAGTTCGTGGAGGTCGAAGGACCCCAACTGGCGCGCATTACCAGCGATGTAGATCTTGCTCTGGGCTACCCGCATTTTATCGTTGCAGCCAAAGCGTTCGATCCCTCCAGTGGACTGATTTATTCAGGGATAGAAGATGCCCAGTTTGCAATTCGCTTCGTGACGCGTAAAGATCATGCAAACAATCCCGATCTGAAAAAATTCATTGAAATCTATCATTCATCGGCTGCGGTGAGCAAAGACATTCACCGCGCGTTTTCCAATGATGACAGGCTTTACGCGCTTGCCTGGAAGAAATAAACCAACGGCCAACGCAATGACCTACACGACAGCATTGGTAAACAACAGTTTCCGCCTCGATAGCCATAACAGTCCGGCGCCGCAGACGCAGCCCGTACAGGATGAAGTCGATGCCGAAAACGATGCCGCCGCGACCGCCCAGACAATGGGCGGCACGGTGACCTTTGATAAGGTGTCCAAGACGTATCATGCTTCTGGCGGCGCAGTGCATGCCTTGCAGGATATTTCGCTGCATATTCCTGCTGCCAGTATTTTTGGCATTATTGGTCGCTCTGGTGCCGGCAAATCAAGTCTGCTGCGCACGATCAACCGGCTTGAGACTCCCAGCAGCGGCAATGTGAAAGTCGATGGCATTGATCTCGCTTCGCTGAATGAGGCTGAGCTGGTGCGCTTGCGCAGACGTATCGGGATGATATTCCAGCATTTCAATCTGCTGGCAGCCAAATCGGTCTGGGACAATATTGCCTTGCCACTGCAGGTGGCCGGTGTGTCCAGGCCGGAAATCAAGCGTCGCGTCACGCAACTTCTTGAACTGGTGGGCCTTTACGACAAACGCAATACGTTTCCGCAGCGTCTTTCGGGTGGGCAAAAACAACGCGTCGGCATTGCCCGGGCACTGGTGCACCATCCGGAAATTCTGCTCTGTGATGAAGCGACCTCGGCGCTGGACCCCGAGACCACGCGAGGTATCCTGCAGCTTCTGAAAGATATCAACAAGCGCATGGGCATAACCATCGTGCTTATCACACATGAAATGAGCGTGATCCGGGAAATATGTGATCAGGTTCTGATTCTGGAAAATGGCAAGATTGCTGAATCGGGTCCCGTCTGGAGTCTATTCGGTGCGCCCTCTCACGAAGCAACCAAAGCGTTGCTGGCACCGTTGCAACATCAGCTTCCCGAAGATATCAGGATACGCTTGCAGTCCACGCCACCAGCGGCAGGAGGCTACGAGCAGATTCTGCAGCTGTCCTACAACGGCCACGGCGGACTGGAACCAGACCTGTCATTGATAGGACGGGTCCTCAATACCCGGGTGCGCCTGTTGCATGGTGGCGTAGACCGGATCCAGGGTCACGCACAGGGCCGCCTGCTCATAGCTATTGCCGGCCAGGCCGTAGTCGCCGCAGCGACTACCAGCGGCATCGACCAACCCGCCATCGCTCATCATGTGGAGACCATCGGTTATGTCCCTCTCGATTGATCGCTACTGGCAAGCTTTTGTCGATACCCTGATCATGGTCGGCGTATCGGGCGCCATCGCTTTTCTTGTCGGCATTCCGCTAGCGGTTCTGCTGATCATTACCTCGCCCGGTGGTTTTTTGCAATCACTACGCATCAACCAGATCCTGGGAAGCGTGATCAATGGCTTTCGCGCCACGCCGTTTATCGTTCTGATGGTGGCGCTTATTCCCTTTACACGTCTTGTTGCTGGCACCTCCATTGGTGTATGGGCTGCCATCGTGCCGCTGGCCATCAGCGCCACTCCATTCTTTGCACGCATCGCCGAAGTCAGCCTGCGCGAGGTGGATCCCGGCCTGATCGAAGCGGCCCAGGCCATGGGTTGCAGGAAATGGGATATCGTGCGCCATGTCCTGCTGCCCGAAGCGCTGCCCGGGATCATCGGTGGGGTCACCATTACCCTGGTAACGCTGATCAGCGCCTCGGCCATGGCCGGCGCAGTGGGGGCAGGCGGGCTGGGTGACCTGGCAATCCGTTATGGCTATCAACGCTTTGACACGCCGGTGATGCTGATCGTGATTGCAATTCTTATCGTACTGGTCACGGTTGTACAACGCTGCGGTGATCTCTACATTCGCTGGCTCAAAAACCGTTAAGGACAGGCTATGGATGACCATCATACGGATTCGGCAACGGGACATCGCCGGCCCCTTTCTGCGACCCGACCAGATCAAATCCGCAATGATCAACAGGCGATTCAGGCAGCGCTGATACTGGCGCAGGACTATGCCGCCAGCGCCGCACAACGGGATCGCGAGCGCATCCTCCCGTGGCAGGAAATAGAGGCTTTTACCGCCAGCGGCCTGGGTGGCATTACGGTACCGGCGCACTTTGGCGGCGCCGATGTATCCTATCTGACGCTTGCCAAAGTCTTTACCATTATCAGTGAGGCGGATCCGTCGCTGGGACAAATTCCGCAAAACCATTTTGCCGTTCTGCAACTGCTCCGGGAAACCGGCACGCCGCAACAGCAGGCCCGCTGGTTCGCCGATGTGCTCAACGGCCACCGGATCGGCAACGCCGGTCCCGAGCGCAAGGCCAGGGCAGGACTCATTACCCAGCCTACCACGCATATCGTGCGCACCGCCGAAGGGCTGCGCCTGAACGGCACCCGTTTTTATTCCACCGGTGCCCTCTTCGCTCACTGGATACCATTGCGCGCCTTGCACGAATCGGGCAACGCCGTACAGGTTTGGGTTCGGCGCGATGCGCCCGGCGTCACCATTGTGGATGACTGGGATGCCTTTGGCCAGCGCACTACCGTCAGCGGCAGCGTAATCCTTGAGAATGTTCCGATTGACGAAGCGGACATTGTGGATATGACCGCTGTGCCAACGCTACCTAATCTGGCCGGACCTGTATCACAACTGATCCATGCCGCCATTGATGCCGGGATTGCGCGCAGTGCTTTGCATGACGGATTGGCGTTCGTACGCGACCATAGCCGACCCTGGGTCGACGCTGGTGTCAGCCAGGCCAGTGAAGATCCTTACATTATTCAGGAAGCGGGCAAACTGCAGATTGAAGTGGATGCCGCCCACGCGGTGCTGGAGGAAAGCGCGGCCACACTGGATGGCATCGCACAACAGCCCGTGACCGACGAGTCCAGCGCACAGGCATCCATCGCCGTGGCGCTGGCCAAAATCCTAACAGGCGAAGCGGCCATCAATGCCAGCGAGCAATTGCTGGCGCTGGCCGGCTCGGCGTCGACCCGCGAAAAACATAATCTGGACCGTCACTGGCGCAACGCCCGGGTTCACACATTGCACGACCCCATACGCTGGAAATACCATTCTCTGGGGGCTTTTTTGCTTAACGGTACCTTGCCACACCGTCACCAGTGGAACTAGAACCAGGCCACGCAGGGCAGAAAACTTATGACAAACGCAAATTTTAAAGACGCATTGGATACCGCTGTCGCAGACGTCGAGCCAGGGGCTGAAGCCACGTTTCCCGGACGCTTTTCCCACAGGGCAGACCGTATCGACAGTGACGCCCATGCCATCGCCACGGCCGAAGCACTGGCGCTATCCTTTGCCAAAAACGCAGTCCAAAGGGATCGCAACCGTATCCTGCCGTGGGAGGAAGTCAATCAGTTCAGTCAGAGCGGATTGTGGGCTGCAAGCGTGCCCACAGAGTACGGCGGCCCCGGCATTGCCGCTGCGACGGTCGCGCGTATATTTGCGCTTATCTCGGCCGCAGATGGGTCGCTCGGACATATTCCTCAAAATCATTTCTATGCCCTGGAAGTGCTGCGCATTGCCGGCACACAATCACAAAAGCAATATTTCTACCGTCGCGTTCTGGATGGCGAGCGCTTTGGCAACGCCCTGGCAGAAATCGGACACCGGGATTTCAATCGCCGCACGCACTTGGAAAGAAGCGACACGGGCATTTATGTGACGGGTCGCAAGTTTTATTGTACCGGTGCTTTGTTCGCCCATTGGATACCCACGCTGGTCTCGGCGCAGGAGACATCGGGCGACACCATGTACCTGGTGTTTATCCCGGCCAACGCGACAGGCGTAACCATTACCGATGACTGGGACGGCTTCGGTCAACGCGTGACAGGCAGCGGTTCGGTCGCCTTTGATCGCGTGCCGGTCCAAGCGGAATGGATTGTGCCCTTTCAGGTCCATTTTGAGCAGCCCTCCACCATCGGACCCTATGCCCAGCTGCTACACGCTGCCATTGATCTGGGCATCGGCCATGGCGCGTTCGACGCCATGTTGCCGTATATCCGCGATCATACCCGCCCCTGGATCGATTCGGGCGTATCACGCGCTGCCGACGATCCGCTAACTCTAAGGGAGATCGGCAATGTACACGTACGGCTGCGGGCTGCGCAGGCCTTGCTAAACCGCGCGGCGCACGCGGTCGATCGCGCCAGAGGGGCCACCGACGAAGCCTCGGTCGCCGCTGCCTCGGTTGCAGTTGCCCAGGCAAAAGCCCTGTGCACGACGGCGGGACTACTTGCTGCAAATACCCTCTTTGAGCTGGCCGGCACTTCGGCAACGCTGGGCGGACATGCCCTGGACCGATACTGGCGCAACGTACGCACCCACACCTTGCATGATCCGGTCCGCTGGAAATATCACGCGATCGGGAACTATGTGCTCAATGGCAAGCTGCCACCCCGTCATGGTGCGATATGACGCTACATACCCGTCCTTCGTCCAACAGGATAGATAAGCCATGACCCGCAAGAAAATACTGTTGAATGCATTCAATATGAATAGCATCGGCCACATTCACCATGGCATGTGGACCCATCCCCGGGACCAGTCGGACCGGTACAACACGATTGAATACTGGACACATATCGCAAGAGTCCTGGAACGAGGGCTGTTTGACGGCCTGTTTATTGCCGATATCATCGGCTACTACGATGTATTCGAAGGCAATGTTGACCTGACCCTGAAAGAGGCCATCCAGCTACCGGTCAACGACCCCTGGACGCTGGTGTCGGCCATGGCTGCCGTCACGGAACACCTGGGATTTGGCGTTACTGCCAATATCCATACCGAGACACCATACAGCTTTGCCCGCAAGGTAAGCAGCCTGGATCACCTGACGCGCGGCCGTCTTGGCTGGAATATTGTGACCGGTTACCTGGATAGCGGCGCCCGGGCGATGGGTCGGGATGGGCTGGACGAACACGATAAACGCTATGACCGGGCCGATGATTTTCTGCAGCTTTGCTATAAATTATGGGAAGGCAGCTGGGAGGATGGGGCCATTATCAGAGATCGCAACGGCCGCATCTATACCGATCCGAACAAAGTCCATGCCATCGCCCATAACGGTCCCTACTATCGCGCCCACGGCTATCACAGTTCGGAGCCGTCGCCACAGCGCACCCCGGTGCTGTATCAGGCCGGCAGTTCCGGGCGTGGCAGGCAGTTTGCCAGTCGCCATGCTGAGTGTGTATTCATTGCAGCATCCGATCCGGCAACTGCCAAGGCGGCATCGGCCAAATTGCGCCAGGATTTTGTTAACGCGGGCAGACAGGCTGACGAGGTCAAAATCTTTGTCGGCATTGCCGTTGTCGCCGGACAAACACATGAACAGGCCTGGGAAAAATATGAAGAGTACCTGCGCTATGCCAGTGCGCAGGCCGGTGTGGCGCATTTTTCCTCAAGCACGGGCATTGATTTTTCCCGCTTTGGACTGGACGAGCCGATAAGCTACGGCCAATCCAATGCCATGCAGTCTGCCTCCCAGACCGCCAGCCAGCAAGGCTGGACGCGGCGCGATTTGCTCAACCAGCACAAGCTGGGCAGCCGCTACCCCACACTTGTCGGAGATGCCCGCGAGGTGGCCGACCAACTGGAGCGCTGGGTCGACGAGGGTGATATTGATGGGTTCAATCTGTCACGTATCGTTGTGCCCGAAACCTACGAGGATTTTGTCGATCTTGTCGTCCCCGAGTTGCAGGCCAGAGGACGCTACAAAACTGCCTATGAACCAGGCACCTTGCGTCACAAGCTATTTGAACGGGGCGCGACGTTGTCCAGCTCACACTTCGCATCGCAATGGCGCCACCCGCATCAGGCAAGCGCTGATCAATCGGCGCCAGGCGTTGCCGCTGCCATAGTAGAAAATTGATATCACAACCAAGGACCTGAATTGAAAGTCATTGATATGCGATGCCGTCCGGCTTTTTTACACGATTTTTTTGGCGCCACGCCTGGCTCTGCCGCACATGACACAGCCCGATGGCTCAATCGCCGGGTAGGGACCATTGGCAACGACGCCCATTTTGAACGATCACTAACGCAAAACGGCTTTCTGGATGAAGTGCGCGACGCTGGCTTAACGCATGCGGTCGTCGTGGGCCGGCACACGCCATCGCAGCATCTGCCCAACGAAAAAATACACGATATCGTGCACAATCACCCTGAGCTTATCGGCATTGCCGCCGTGGATCCATCCATACAGGGGGAGCAGGCAGCCATTGACGCGGCCACCTACGCCATACGGGAGTTGGGATTGGCAGGTTTGGATCTGGAGCCAGGATTCTGCGAACCGGCCCGACATCCTGATGACCCCATCTACTGGCCTATCTATGAGCTGGCCAGCCAGTTGAAGGTACCGGTATTTCTGATGAGTGGGCCGACCACGCCCGACCCGCGATTCAACGATCCGGCCGCGGTGGCCAAAGTCGCCCAGGCCTTTCCGCAGTTGCCTATCGTTATTTACCATGGTTATTGGCCCAATGTGCATCAGGCAATCGGACTGGCCTTTCGCTATGAGAATATCAAACTGGTACCGGATATGTATCTATTTCAGGCGGGTAGCGATGCCTATATTCAGGCAGCCAACAGTTATATGTCCGGTCAGTTGTTGTTCGGATCGTCATATCCCTTTCGCCCCATCGGGCAAAGTATCGACGATATCGCCAAACTGGGTCTGAAATCATCAGCGATTGAAGATGTCCTGTACAACAACGCTGCCGCGCTCTTTCAGCTTGGACCTGTCTCTGACCAAGAATGAATTGGTATTCTTTGCGCAAGCCCTGTGGCCGGTATATGAAGACGGCCAACCCTACCTGTCCCGACATTGCACCCACAACGGGCCGAGAATGGATAGTTTTGGGTGTGGTTACGCACGTCATCAGCATGTCATCAAGGACATGATATGACTTGCGACAGTACGACGCTTGCGTCAAGCGCTAGACGGCAATCGCAACGTCCTGACCCACGTTTTCTGTCCAACGGCTGGGTACCGAGTCTAATCCGTAATGCCCGCGCAAGGTGGAGGACTCGTATTCCCTGCGGAACAGCCCCTTTTTTTGCAGAATAGGTACGACGTACTCCACAAAGTCGTCCAGATGGCCGGGCAGCACGGGTGGCATCACGTTAAAGCCGTCGGCGGCACCGCTGCGAACCCAGTCTTCGATCGTGTCTGCGATGCGTTGTGGAGAGCCAGCCAGCGTGAAGTGTCCCCGCGCACCGGCCAGCCTGTGCAGCAACTGGCGCAAGGTCAGACGCTCACGCGCCACCAGGCCGGTAATGACCACGGCCCGACTCTTCGCTGCCTGGACTGTGGCCGGGTCCGGGAAATCATTCAGCGTCAGCACCTGGTCAAGATCGAGATGAGAAAAATCAAAGCCGCCGAAACGGTCCGACAAACGAGTGAGACCGACCTGCGGATCGGTTAGCTCATTCAGTTCGGTCCACGTCCGCAAGGCTTCCTCATCCGTTGAACCAATGACAGGACTGATGCCCGGCAGTACGACAACCTGCTCAGGCGAGCGGCCGGCCTGTCTGGCAGCCGCCTTGAGTTCGGTGTAGAAGGCGGTGGCGGTGCTCTTTTCGAGGTGAGCAGTGAACACAGCCTCGGCGTGCCTGGCGGCAAACTGGATACCCGTTGCCGACGAGCCGGCCTGGACCAGCACCGGTCGACCTTGCGGGCCTCGGGCAATATTTAACGGGCCGGCAACCTTGACGTGCTTGCCTGCGTGATTGACCGCGGCGATGCGGTCGGTACGTGCATACACCGCCTGCTGGGGATCGTCGACGATGGCATCTTCGGCCCAGCTGTCCCATAGTTTGAGTACGGCATCGACGAAATCATAGGCGCGCTCGTAGCGCTGCTCGTGTAACGGCTGGGTATCAATGCCAAAATTCTGATTGGCGCCCCTGACCCAGGATGTGACAATGTTCCATCCTACCCGACCATTCGTGATATGGTCGAGAGAAGCGAACAGGCGCGCCAGATTGAATGGTTCGTAGTAGGTCGTCGAGGCGGTGGCGATAAAACCGATATGCCGGGTGGCCGCCGCCATGGCAGCCACGGTGGTCAAGGGTTCGAGTGCGCCGCCGGCGACATGGCCAATGCCTTCATTCAGCGACAATCCGTCGGCAAAGAAGATGGAGTCGAATTTGCCTTCCTCGGCTTTTTTGGCCAGCGACTCGTAGTAGCGAATATCTGTGAGGGCCTGTCGCGTGGCACGAGGATGGCGCCAGCCCGCTTCATGGTGGCCGCGGCCGTGTACGAACAGATTAAGGTGGATGCTTTTTTGAGTCATTGCGAGCCTTGGATGTTGAAGGCACTCAGGCCAGTTCGGTAACGCCCAGCGCCGCCAGCAGTTCGTCGCGCAGGTCGTCGAATTCCTGGCGGTTCTTGCGCCGGGGATGGGTTATTGCAATCTGTCGGTCCAGCGTAATAAGGCCATCGTCCATCAGCAGCACACGGTCGGCCAACAGCAACGCTTCTTCCACGTCATGGGTGACCAGCACGACAGTCGGGCGATGAATCTGCACCAGATTGAGCAACAACGATTGCATGCGTAATCGCGTCAATGCATCGAGCGCACCAAATGGCTCGTCTGCCAGCAGCAGCCTGGGCCGCCGGACCAGCGACCGGGCCAGTGCGACACGCTGCTGCTCGCCACCCGACAAGGCGTTGGGCCATGCCTCTTCGCGCCCGCCTAGTCCAACACTTGCCAGTGCCTGGCGCGCCCGGTCCAGTGCATCGGCATCGTGCAGACCGAGCGTCACGTTGCGTAACACGTTATCCCATGGCAGCAGGCGCGAGTCCTGAAATAACACGGAAAGGCTGGCTGGCACCACGATGTTGCCATCACCTGCCACATCGGTATCCAGCCTGGCCAATGCCCTGAGCAGCGTACTTTTGCCAGAGCCGCTTTTGCCGATCAACGCGACGAACTCGCCGGGCTGAATCTCGAAGGTGAGGCGATCCAGCACGGTGCGCGTGCCAAAGCGGCGTGACAGGTTGTCGACTTTGACTGTCGCTTCACTCATGATCCGATCGCCTTGCGATAGCTCAGGGCCCTGCGTTCCCACAGGCGAACCAGGGTGTCCGATCCCAGCCCCAGCAGGGCATAGATCAGCAGCCCGACTACGATAACGTCGGTCTGACCATAGTCCCGAGCCCGGTTCATGACATACCCGATACCCTCGGTCGTGTTGATTTGCTCCAGCACGACCAGCGCCGTCCAGCAGGTTGTCACGGCCAGCCGCAGGCCGGTGAAAAAGCCGGGCAGCGCACCCGGTAGCGCCACGCGGCGAATGAATTCCCATCGGCTCAGACCTGCGCTCTGAGCCAGTTCCACGTAGCGGATGTCTATGCCCCTTAGTGCCGCATGCGTGTTGATGTAGATCGGTACCATCACACTACTTGCAATCAGCGTGATTTTCATTGCCTCGCCGATACCCAGCCACATTATTGCTAGCGGAATCAGGGCCAGGGTCGGCACCGCGCGTTTAATCTGTACCACACCGTCGAAGCTGGCTTCACCTACGCGACTGAGTCCGGACACGAGCGCCAGCACCAGTCAGATCAGTAC
>JBOIGK010000244.1:0-5256 GCA_050742695.1 Advenella sp.
GCTTTAGGCTTGGTAGCGGCAACGTGCATGGCCAGGTCTTTACCCACTTCGGCATCACCCTTGTAGTCAACCAGAACACCGATACGGCCGCCATGAACATAACTGGCCAATTGGTCTTCGGTCTCGAAACGGGTGAAACGGCGAATGGCCATATTTTCACCAACCTTGCCGACCAACGCAGCGCGGGTCGTTTCAACCGTGCCCTCGCCCATCGGCAAGTCGGCCAGGGCCGCAACATCGGCAGGATTTTTTTCAGCAACCAGTTGGGCAACATTGTTGACAAAATTGATGAAATCTTCGTTTTTGGCAACAAAGTCTGTTTCGCAATTGACTTCAACAACGGCGCCAACTTTTGCTTCAGGAGCAATATACAGGCCGATCAGGCCTTCAGCGGTCACGCGCGTAGCGGCTTTGCTGGCTTTGCTACCCAGTTTGACACGCAGAATTTCTTCTGCACGCTCCATATCGCCCTCTGCTTCGGAGAGGGCTTTTTTGCATTCCATCATGGGGGCGTCGGTTTTTTCCCGTAACTCTTTGACCATTGAGGCGGTAATCACAGCCATGATAACTCCAGTTAAATTTATTAAACGATCCTGCTATGGCAGGAAAGAGAAGCGACCCGGAACAGGCCCGCGCCACTCGAAATGGTGACAATAGCAGGCGCGGATGACATGATAACGGCAAACCGCGCTGCAAGTATTGACGGATTTGACGAATGCGCCCGTGAGCGACGGGCGCATTGTGCTGCAGTAAAGCTTAGTTGCTTTCCGGTACTTCTTCGACGAACTCTTCTTCACCTTCGACGATGGTTTCAACCACACCGTTCAGGTTTTGTTCGTGGCCTTCCAGAACTGCGTCTGCAATTCCTTTTGCGTACAGCGCGATCGCTTTGGCAGAGTCGTCGTTACCTGGGATAACGTACTCAACACCGTCCGGAGAGTGGTTGGTATCAACAACTGCGATAACGGGAATACCCAGTGTGCGGGCTTCCTGGATAGCGATTTTGTGATAGCCGACGTCGATGATGAACAGCGCGTCAGGCAAGGTGTTCATATCCTTGATGCCGCCAATGGATTTGTTCAGCTTGTCCATTTCGCGATCAAACATGAGGCCTTCTTTCTTGCTCATGCGCTCTTTGCTGCCGTCGGCAACGGCCGCTTCCATGTCCTTGAGGCGTTTGATGGATGTTTTGACCGTTTTGAAGTTGGTCATCATGCCACCCAGCCAGCGGCTGTCTACAAAGGGCATACCGCAACGCGCCGCTTCTTCGGCAATAATTTCACGGGCAGCGCGTTTTGTTCCCACGAGCAGGATGTTGCCACCACGTGAGGCAATTTGGCGTGCAAATTTCTGGGCTTCCAGAAAGCTGGCAACGGTTTTTTCCAGATTGATAATATGGATTTTGTTACGGTGACCGAAAATGTACTGAGACATTTTAGGATTCCAGTAACGGGTTTGGTGGCCAAAGTGCACACCAGCTTCAAGCATTTCACGCATTAATGACATGATTTATAACTCCAAAGGGTTAAGTTCCAGCACCGTCTTGATATTGATTTTGTTGTATATAATCAACACCCTAGGAAAAACGGCGCGCTATTAATATAAAAAAACAAACTTTACTGACATTTTTCGGCATTTTTCCGGCCACCCGCCTTGTCTACCATAAGCAGACACGCCTTGACGTGGTGTTACCCTCAATACCTGCTATTTTGGTATTAACAATTGGCATTAATGACCTTGGTAGGTGGTATCAAGTGGCATCAGCATGGCTACCAGCGCGGCATTACGGGAGCTAACCCACTGTTTTGCAAGCCAGGGCCATTGCCCTGTACACTGTGGGACAACCCCCGGAAAACCTGATAACCGGCCAGATAACCGGCCGTTTTTATCAAAGATTCGCCAAACAAATCCGGGAAAGCCTATAATTCTACTATTATTTCACTCATTTACTCAAGCAGTTATGGCCACACTCACAAATCAGCAGGATATTGATGCCATGCGGGCAGCCTGCGAAGACGCAGCCCGGGTCCTTGACCATGTTGCCCCGCAGATCAAACCGGGCATGACCACCGGCGAAATCAACAAAATCTGTCACGATTTCATGATAGAACTGGGCGTCGAATCGGCCACCATCGGCTATCAGCCCCCAGGATACCCGCCCTTTACCGGCGCGGTGTGCACTTCGGTCAACCATGTCATCTGCCATGGCATTCCAGGAGACAAAAAGCTCAAATCGGGCGACGTGCTCAATATTGACGTCACCATCATCAAGGATGGCTGGTTCGGCGATACCAGCCGCATGTTCTACGTGGGCGCACCGTCCATTCTGGCCCGGCGCCTGACCGACATTACCTATGAATGCATGTGGCTCGGGATCGAACAAGTGCGGCCCGGCGCAACGCTTGGCGATATCGGCCACGCGATTCAAAAACACGCCGAAGGCAACGGCTTTTCCGTCGTTCGGGAATATTGCGGACATGGTATCGGCCAGCGCTTCCATGAAGACCCGCAAGTGCTTCATTACGGCAAACCTGGCGAGGGCCTCACCCTGAAACAGGGCATGGTATTTACCATTGAGCCCATGATCAACGCCGGTCGCCGCGAAACAAGGGTATTGGCGGACCAATGGACGGTAGTCACCCGCGACCACAGTCTGTCTGCGCAGTGGGAGCACACGCTGATCGTGACCGAGAATGGTTACGATGTGTTGACGCGCTCGCCAGGCATGCCGGCCCCGCCCGCTTTTGTCACGAACCTGCCCTGACCGCCAGTTTGCACGCCATGAGGCCTGAAGGACATTCATGAACACTGTGAGCCCGGCTATCGCGATCCGCAACCGTCTGCAGGCGCAGAAAACACAGGCCCTGGACAATTACCGCCAGCACCGGTCGCGTCCGGACTCATTGCTGGCAGCACTCAGAAAACACACTGACCAGGCCATGAAGGAGATGGCAGCCAGCTTTCCCTTGCCGGCCGGCGCCAGCCTGTGCGCAATCGGCGGATATGGCCGGGGCGAACTGTTTCCCTATTCCGATATTGACCTGCTTATTCTTTTGCAGCGAGCGCCCGAGGATGGCGACAAAGTACTTCTGGAGCAATTTGTATCCTCTTTATGGGACCTGGGCCTGGATATCGGCCATAGCGTGCGGACCATCGACGAATGCCTGAGCGAGAGCGCCGCCGACATCACGATTGAAACCGGCTTGCTTGAGTTGCGTTTCATTCTGGGCAATCGCAAACTTGTATCCACGCTGGAGACCCGCTTTCGCGAACAATTGAATCCCCAGGATTTCTTTCTGGCCAAGCAGCTCGAGTTGCAGCAGCGATATGCACGTTACAGTGACACACCCTATTCGCTTGAACCCAATTGCAAGGAATCCCCGGGGGCGCTGCGCGATCTGCAAATGATCCGGTGGATCAGTCTTGCCGCCGGACTGTCCGGCAGTTGGCGCGATCTGGTCGCACATGGCATGATGACGCGCGACGAAGCGGCCAAATGCGCCAAGGCCGAGCAGGCTTTTAAGCGCTTGCGCATAGACCTGCATGTGCTTGCGGGCAAACGTGATGATCGCCTGATGTTCCACAACCAGCCGCTGCTGGCCGAGGTGTACCGCATCAAGGCCACTGACACCCGGCGCCCGGGCGAAATTCTCATGCAGCGCTACTACTGGGCTGCCAGAATCGTCTATCTGATGAACCACATCATGATGCAAAGCTTCCGGGAGTATTTTTTCCCGGTCAAAGATTGCAGCGTCATGATCGATGAAGATTTCTGCCGTGTCGGCCAACAGCTTGATCTTGTCGCAGACGATGCATTTGAACGCAAACCACAACTGCTTCTGAAAGCGTTTCTGGTATTGCAGCAACACCCTGAAGTCAATGACATGTCGGCCAAGCTGCAACGACAGATCTGGAGCTCACGCCACCGGATCGACGCACAGTTTCGCCGCAATCCGGTAAACAAATGGCTGTTTCTGCAGATACTGCAACAGCCCACCGGCATTGTGCACAGCTTCAGACGAATGACCATGCTCAGCATTTTGCCCCAGTATATTCCGGTGTTTCGGAAAATCGTGGGACAAATGCAGCACGACCTGTTTCACGTATATACCGTTGACCAGCACACGCTGATGGTGATCCGCAATATCCGTCGCTTCACCATGCCTGAGCATGCCCAGGAATATCCGCTGGCCAGCCGGCTGATTGCCGACATGGACCAGCACTGGCTGCTGTACGTGGCCGCCCTGTTCCATGACATCGCCAAAGGACGTGGCGGCAATCACTCAACACTAGGCGCATTGGAAGTACGCAAGTTTGCCCGCGACCATAATCTGGATCCACAAGATCGCGCGCTGGTCGAATTTCTGGTTGAGCACCACCTGACCATGTCTGCGTTCGCCCAGAAGCGAGATCTGTCCGAGCCCTCGGTTATTCAGGAGTTTGCCGATATCGTAGGAACGGAGCGTCGCCTGACTGCCCTTTACTTGCTCACGGTCGCCGACATTCGCGGCACCAGCCCCAAAGTCTGGAACGCGTGGAAAGGCAAATTGCTTGAAGACCTGTATCATTACACGCTGACAGCCCTGGGAAGTAACGTGTTTGACCGGCAATCGGTACTGACGCAACGCAAGAACGACGCGATTGCGCTTGTACGTTTTTCGGGCATCAGCGACCAGGACCGGGATCGGTTCTGGAATACCCTGGATGTGGCCTATTTTTTACGCCACGAAGCCAGAGATATCGCGTGGCATACCCGCCTTCTATATCGCATGCTGCCGCAAGTGGGCGCCCAGGTGCGCGCCCGCCCTACTGAAAATAACGAAGGCATTCAGGTGATGGTGTACACGCCCGATCGCCCCGATCTATTTGAGCAAATCTGCTCCTACTTCTACGAACAACGCATTGATATTCTGGACGCCCGCATCCACACGACGCGCCAGGGCTATGCGCTGGACAGTTTCGTGGTGGACAGTGCAGCCATTGACGCGGACATCCGCTCCAATGTGCCGCTGATCGAACACGGCTTGCGCAACCGGCTGAACGAGCCGCTGCCTGCTCAGAACGAACCCTTGACCTTAAAGAGTAACCGCTACGTTGTGGGCGCCAATGTTCGCCGTTCGCGCACGTTCCCTCTGGTGCCCCTGATTGAACTTTTGCCCGATGAAAACAGTCAGTATTGGCGATTGTCAATAACAGCGATGGACAGCCCTGGTATTCTTTATGCTCTTGCCAACACCTTCAAACGGCACCAGATTA
>JBOIGK010000245.1:0-15476 GCA_050742695.1 Advenella sp.
GGCAACCTTCGCCGCACGCGCTGGCGCTGGCCGAGCAAATGCTGTGTCACTCGGAAGATCCGACAGATGAGCTCAGCCGCTTGCGGCTTGCCAGCCGGGCGCTGGAGCTGCTCTACGAAGCCCTGGCGAGCCAACGTGCGGATGTTGGCGCAACAGGCTCGTTAAAAGGCAATTTACGACAGCGGGATCAGGACCGTATGTTGCGCTTGCGCAGCTTTATTGATAGTGAATTGCAGAAGCCTTTTGCACAGCCGACCGTGATTGCCGAGCTTGGACGCCGTTTCGGTCTGAGTGCCAGTGCGCTGCAGCGGCAATTTCGCAGCGCTTTCGGGACCTCGGTCAATGACTACCGGCGGGTCATGCGGCTGCATCAGGCCCGCACCAGCCTGGAGCAGGGCGTCAGTATTACCGAAGCCGCCTATCAGGCAGGCTATTCCAGTGCCGCCAACTTCGCAACGGCCTTTCGACGCCAGTTCGGATTGAGTCCCAAAAGCCTTTGCTCCCGGCTTTGATATCCGGGCAGATAAAAACTTGACCTGAACGCAAAGAACTTTGCGTGTTCGTCAAACTTATTTTGTAAATGAGAATGATTCAATGTTACCTTGCTGCCTCCGAATGGGGCGGTGGCAGGACGCCTGTGTCAGATGGGCGTCACCGATCAGTTAGGAATACAAGGAATCAGTAATGAAAATGTCCGGCAAGCGCGAGAGCGGCAGACGGTTTGGGATTGACATGACACTTGCGCCCATGGTGCTGGCGCTGTTTTTTTCCGGCGCCGTGTACGCGCAGGAAAAAGCGCCGGTTGCCACACTGGATGCGGTGGTCGTGACCGCCAGCGGCGTGGAACAAAGTGCCAAGGATGCGCCCGCATCCCTGACCGTCATCACTCAGGACGACATCAAAAAAGGCGGCTATACCTCTGTGGCGCAAGCGGTCAGTAAAGTGGAAGGCGTCTACATGGTAGGGGGCGATCCCAATAGTCGCGACATTGCTATCCGTGGTCTGCCTGGCGAATACACGCTGATCATGGTAGACGGCAAGCGCCAGAATACACGCGAAACCATGAACCGCGGCACCGGCGGTGTCCAGTATGAATTCATGCCGCCGCTGGCCGCCATTGAACGTATCGAAGTGGTGCGGGGGCCCATGTCTTCCCTTTATGGCTCGGATGCCATGGGGGGCGTGGTCAATATCATCACCAAGAATGTACCTAAAGAATGGTCGGTTGCCCTGGACAGTTCCGTCACCCTGCAGACCGACAACGACTACGGCAATGGGCGCGAGGCCCAGTTCTGGCTTGGCGGGCCGATCAAGGATGAGGTCCTGGGCCTGCAGATTTATGGCTCATATGACGATCAGACCGAGGGCAGCAATCACTTTTCCAATATATCCGGCCCCTACGGCAGGAATAACAAGAGCATAGGATTGAAATTGGCGGCCAAACTGGCCGAGAATCAGGATCTTGTGTTTGATGTGGCTTCGCAGCGCCTGACGACCGAGGCAACACCCGGCAAATCAATCCAGCCTACGCTGCCCTGGAACAAGGTGCAATATCGTCGCACGTCGTTCGGCCTGACACATACCGGACACTGGCGTTTGGGTGAATCGAAAATCGCCCTGTACCGGGAGTCCAACGATCAGGAAAACTGGCCCAAAACCGGCGAATACACTGAAAATCGTCGTATCGTCAATACGACGCTGGATGCGAGCTTTAGCATGCCATTCACATCTCATACGCTGCGCTTCGGTGGCCAGTATTTGCACAGCCGTCTGGATGGTATCCAGAAAGAGGCCGCCTTTGCCAACTATCCCACCAATACCAATGAAGTGTCGCTGAGCAATTATGCGCTTTTCATTGAAGATGACTACTACGTAACCGACAAGTTCACCGTGACCGCCGGGGTTCGCATGGACCACGATGAGCGCTTCGGGATCCACTGGTCCCCCCGGCTTTATGGCGTCTATCATCTGACCGATGCGCTCACGATCAAGGGTGGAATCGCCAGCGGCTTTAAAGCGCCGACCATTCGCCAGAGCTCGGCGGGTTATTGTATGTCCACCGGTGGCAATTCCGGCTTTCGTGGCCCGCTTTGCGGCAATCCCGATCTTGAGCCGGAGACCAGCGTGACCCAGGAGCTCGGCCTGGTGTATGACTGGGCACAGGACAGTAATTTTTCCGCAACGCTGTTCAATACCAATTTCAAGAACAAGGTCGCCAGCTACGATACCGGCAGGCAGGATCCGCTTAATCCGGGCAGCAACAACCACTTGTACGTTTACGACAATATTGACAAGGTGCAGATCTACGGCCTGGAGCTTGGCCTGAATATGCCGCTTACCGATTCGCTGCGTCTGTCTTCGAACTACACGTACACCAAGTCCAAACGCAAAGGCGGTGGCGAAGTCGCATTCAACGGGCGCTCGCTGGACGGTGAGCCGCTGGAAACAACGCCGGAGCATGTGCTGAACACGCGCCTGGACTGGCAGGCCAGTGACCAGTTGTCTGCCTATCTGCGCTGGAATCTGACCGGCAAGTCCTATTACGCAGCCTATCGCAACGGTGCCATGGATGTACGCACGCGCCCGGGCGGCTCTACTTTCGACGTTGGCGGCAGCTACCAAGTCAGCAAGAATCTGGCATTGCGTTTTGCGGTACTGAATGTGACCGATCACAAAACGCCACTGGATTTGCGTACCCGTTACGAAGGGCTGGACGGCAACTGGATGGTTGACCAGGGCCGCCGTGTATGGCTCGGCGCCAGCATTAATTTCTAGGATTGCACGTGTTCGGAATGATAAAGAGGTGGATCTTTGCCGCATGGCTGATTGGTATGTTACTGGTCAGCCTGCCGGCAAGCGCCCAGATAGAAATCACCGACCAGGCAGGAAGAACGGTGCGTCTGGCACAGCCAGCGCAGCGTATCTTTTTTTCCGAGCCGGGCGACTTCACGGTCATGGCCATGCTTGAAGAAAATCCGGCCAGGCGAATTGTGGCGTGGAACCGATGGCGCCTGGACAAGCACACGCTGGATCACTGGCGCAGCATTGACCCGGTTGCGTTCGACAAGATCAACCAGATGGTGATTGATGGCCCGCAAAACCTGAATGCAGAAATGTTGATTGCCAATCAACCGGACCTGGTTGTGCTTGACCATTTTTTTGGCAATGCAAAGCAGACGATTGCCCGACTGGAGCAAGCCGGCATTCCGGTGGCTGTGCTCAACCTGGAAGCGGATCTGCGCGAGCGTAACGCCACCGAAGGCCTGGAGAAAATGGCCATCCTGATTGGACGGGAGCAACGCGGTCGGGAGGTCGCAGACTTTATGGTTCGCCATGTGCAGCGCATCACGCAACGCGTGGCCAAACTCAAGGAACAGCAGGCTGCCCTGCCAACGGTGTTGATGGAACCCCATGCTGGCACCGGCCCCTGTTGTATGTCGGTGGGCTCCGGGGTGCTCATGGGCGATCTCATTGTGATGGCGGGCGGCAGGCTGCTTGGCAGCGAGATTGTCGAAGGCTTATCCGCTCAACTGAGCGCTGAATATGTTATTGCCAGTGATCCCGAGATCTATATCGGTACGGGCGGTCGGCATATCGAGGCGCGCGGTGGTCTGTTGTTGGGGCCTGATGTTGACCCGGCCGCCAGCCGTGCCAGTCTGCAGCGCGTTACCCAGCGGGTTGGTATTGCCCAGACCAGCGCGGTGCGCAACCAACGCACCTACGGTATCTGGCATAGCGGCTATCCCATTGTCAATCTGGAACTGATCGCCACCTGGCTGCATCCCGAACTGTTCAGCGATGTGGATCCAATGGCCACGCTTGCCGAGATCAACCAGCGCTTCATGGCCAAGCCACTGACCGGCACTTTCTGGATTACGCCGAATCCCACACAAAAAGCCCACTGATGCATCTTGACCAAACATTTGCCCAGGCCCCGGACTCAGAGACCGCCGCAATCCATGCTCGCTGGCAGCAGCACCGGCGCATCATGCGTCGACGTCGCTGCATCGTGGCGGCGCTGGCCCTACTGGCACTGGCCGCCGCCCTTATAGATCTTTTTACCGGCAGTGCAGCGCTGACACCGGCACAGGTCATGCAGGGCTTGTGGAATCCGGATTCACTGACAACACCGATGCAGGTCGTGCTGTGGCAGGTCAGGTTGCCCGTGGCGCTTATGGCGCTGCTGGTGGGTGGGGCGCTGGCACTGGCCGGCGTCGAGATGCAAACCATTTTGAACAATCCGCTGGCCGAGCCTTTCACGCTGGGTGTCTCTTCGTCTGCGGCACTGGGGGCGGCGCTGGCCATTGTGCTTGACTGGGGGGTGATTGGTAGTAATGCCACTTGGCTGGTGCCTGCCAATGCGTTTGTCTTCGCCTTGACCTCGCTTATGCTGTTGCAGTTTCTGGCGCAGTGGCGCGGCGCCCAGGCGCAGACACTGGTGCTTTTTGGGATTGCCATCGGTTTTTCTGCCGGTGCATTGCTCTCCCTGTTGCAGTTCATGGCCAGCGAGGAAGCACTGGCTCAACTGGTGTTCTGGAGCATGGGCAGTCTTGCCCGCGCTGATTGGCAGAGTGTCGCCATTGTCGCGGCTACCCTGGCCGTGACCTTGCCATTTTCGTGGCGCGCGGCCGGTCAATTGACAGCGCTACGGCTTGGCGAGGAACGGGCTCGCAGTTTTGGCATTGATGTGACCTCGCTGCGGCGTTGGGCGCTGGTGCGTATCAGTTTGCTTGCGGCCACTGCCGTGGCCTTTGTGGGCACTGTAGGATTTGTCGGCCTGGTCGCGCCCCATGTAGCCAGGATGATTGTCGGGGACGGGCACCGTCACCTGTTGCCGGCCAGTGTGTTGATTGGTGCCGCACTGGTTGCGCTGGCCTCTGTAGCCAGCAAATCATTGCTGCCGGGCATCACGCTGCCGATCGGCATTGTGACGGCGCTGGTCGGACTGCCGGTCTTCATGGGGCTGATCCTGCGTCGCAGTGGGGGGCAGGGATGAGCGCCGGATTGACTTTGCATATTGAAAACCTGGGTGTTCATTACCGACAGCGTACTGTGCTTTGTGGTGTCGATCTGCACGATATCCAGCCTGGCGAGCTGATTGCGCTGGCCGGCCCGAATGCTGCAGGCAAGTCTACGCTGCTCAAGGCGATTGCGGGGCTGGTGCCGGCCAGCGGGCAGATCCGTTATGGGCCCGATAACTGGTCTAGCTGGTCTGCAGGCAAGCGGGTGGCCCATATTGGCTTCATGCCCCAGACCTCTGCGGAAAGCAGCAACCTTACTGTACTTGAAGCCACGCTGGTGGCATTGCAGTGCGGGCGGACCGGTGCGCGTAAAGATGATGAATTCACTGCATTGCGCGTTATAGAACATCTGGGTATTGGCGAACTGGCCCTGCGCGCGCTGCAGGAGTTGTCGGGAGGCCAACGACAACTGGCCGCGCTGGTCCAGGCTGTGGTGCGGGGCAGCCCGATCCTGTTGCTGGACGAGCCGGTCAGCGCACTGGATTTGGCGCATCAATGGCAGGTCATGAATGTGGCGCGCCGCCTGGCCAATGAAGGCAGAATCGTCATTGTTGTATTGCATGATCTGGCGCTTGCCGCGCAATGGGCCGACCGCATTGCCATTTTGCATAATCAGCGCATACATGCGTTTGGCCGCCCCAATGCCATTATCACCGACGCCCTGCTGCGGGAGGTATGGGGCGTGCAGGCGCGCGTCCGTGCCTGCGAGCTGGGGCGCCCTTTTGTACTTGTAGACGCTGTCGCGACCGATATGGATCGCCCACGCCGTCAGACAACCACAGGATAATTCATGATGACCGCTTTTCAGACGAGCACGACCGTCCCTCTTGGTGACGCCGAAAATGTGCTCACCCAGATGCTGGAGCATCTGCGTGAGCATGACCTTTTTGCGGTCCGCCAGGAAAATACCTGGCAAGTGGACTATGCAGAGGCAAAGATAACCTTCACTGTACAGGCAGACAGCCTGCATGCGCACGTTGCCGCGCCTACTGCAGCGACGCTGTACGAAGGCCGTATGATGGTTTTTCATCATATTCAGGAGTTCGGTAACTGCACACCCGAAGCTATCCAATGGCAGGGGGATGACGTGATGCTTGAACGCCCCCCTGCCTTTCGCCTGATCACGGCCCAGGCTGTGTCCGAGGTTGGTCCGCATATGAGGCGCGTACGATTCAGCGCTGAAGATCTGTCCCGCTATGACCGTGAGGACAATATTCATTGCAAGCTCATTTTTCCGCAACCTGGTGTGGCCGATCCACAATGGCCTACACTGGCGGCCAATGGCATGCCGCAGTTTCCCAAGGGCGACCAGCGCCTGGACATACGCACATATACCATCCGGCGCATCAGTGCGCAGCAGGGTTGGTTTGACGTGGATTTTGTGCTGCACGAGGACGCCGGACCGGGATCGCGCTGGGCGGCACAGGCTGCTGCAGGTCAGCAAATTGGCCTTTCAGGTCCCGGCGGGCGCACCGCGAGTCCTGCAGGCTGGATGTTGCTGGCCGGGGATGAAACTGCCTTGCCGGCCATTGCACGCATCGGTGAGGCGCTATCGGCCGACACGACAGGTGTTGTGATGATCGAAGTGCAGACGCCGGCCGACCATATTCCACTGGCGATGCCGGCAGGGATGACGGTGCAATGGCTCCATCGGGCAAGCGCTCCGGCAGGTACAACAACATTGCTCAGTGATGCCATTCAATCATGCCCCATTGCGGCAGATGCAGACAGGTTCGTGTGGGTGGGGGCCGAATTTTCCACCGCCCAGACGGTACGCGCCTGGCTACGTGATACCGTGGGCCTGGGAAGCAAGGAACAACTGGTTGTTGCATATTGGCGTCGCGGTCTGGACGAGACCCAGATGAAAAGCGTGCCGGCAAAGCAGGCGGCCGAGCCCCAAGGCAAACAGGCGGACGCATGAACGAGTCAGCCGAAGACGGCCCGTCGCCTTCGCCGCCCCGGGGCAATGCTGCTGCTGCGCGCAAGCGGCGACAGTGGTCCCGCATGACGCTGGATCTGGACCCGCTGCGGCACTCGCCCGCATTCCGTAGTCTGTATCTTGCCCGTTCCGTTTCCTTGCTGTCGATTGCTATTCTGGCCGTTGCCGTTGCCTGGCAGGTGTATGCCATAAGCGGTTCGTCATTGCACGTGGCCGGCGTCAGCATTGGTCTGGCTGCCGGATCGCTGGTCGGTCTGGTATGGGGCGGTGCGCTGGCCGATCGGGCTGATCGCCGGCGCATTATGGTCTGGGGACGAACCGGTTATGTAGGCGTGGTTCTTCTGCTGTGTATCAATAGCCTGCGGGCTGAACCCGGATTGACAGAAATTTATCTGGCTACGCTTCTGAGCGGACTAACCAGTGGCATTAGCGCGCCAGCATTGATGGCTGCCATGCCGCGCCTGGTGCAGCCCCATCAACTGGCGGCGGCGGGCGCGCTCAATGCGTTGACCATGGAGCTGAGCCGTCTGATCGGCCCGCTTATTGCGGGGGCGTTGCTTGCCAGGGTCGGACTGGCCGCCTGTTTTATCGTTGTACTGGTCGGGGCCGCGCTGGTTCCAATCCTGCTTGCCCGCTTGCCTCGGGACCTGCTACGGCCTGATGCCAAGGCAGGCAAGGCTGCTGCAGCCAAACCTGCCGTTTACGCGCAATGGCGCGATGGCCTGCAGTATGTGCGGCACAACAGGGTGATTGCCTGTCTGCTGGGGCTCGATCTGCTCATGATGCTATTGGCTAGCGTGCATGCCCTCATGCCTCAATTGGCGCGGGAAGTCTTGCAGGCAGGGCCGCAAATGGTGGGTTATCTGTATGCTGCGCCGGCCTGTGGCGCATTGCTGGTTGCGATCACTTCGGGCTGGACTCGCCAACTGGCTCGTCCGGGGCGGCTGGTGATTGTATGCGCGCTGCTATGGGGCATCGCCATTGCATTTACCGGTGTGGCCGCTGGTGGCTTTACCCACGACTTACCCTGGGGCGTCTGGCCGGTACTGGCGTTTCTTGCGCTTGCCGGCATGGCCGATACGGCGTCGGATATCGTTCGCGGTGCGTTGTTGCAAATACATACGCCAGATGCATTGCGCGGTCGCGTTTCAGGACTGTGGTTGCTGCAGGGGTATCTGGGGCCGGCGCTTGGTGGCCTGCAGGCCGGTGGACTGGCTACTTTATGGTCACCCGGCCGTGCGCTGGTTATTGGAGGCACAGCCTGTGCATTGGTGGTGGGTATGTTTGCTGCTGCCCCGAACGGGCATTTGCGCAAGGCGCTGTGGCGTGATGGTGGACAGGCAGGAGCACAGAGGCCCCAGTCGAAAGAGGCATAAATAGGGTGTTCGCAAAAAAGTTATTCCGGGCTACCCATACCTGTCAGCGGCCGCTGTTAATCACCATTCTTTACGACGCAGCCGGCTTCATTTTCCGGGATGTGATTCTCTTTGAGCCACTGCGTCGTTTCTTCCTGACCCGCCTTTTTCAGGGCGGTCATGATAGATTCTGGAGGGGTTGTATTGAGCGTCATTTTGTTTTCACGCATGCGGGCATAATTGGTCTGGATTCGTTGTTCGACACTTGCCCATGATGCAGCGGAAACCTTCTCTGCAGCATTGGTCAGAATGGTTTTTTGAGTGTCGTCCAGGCTGCGCCAGGTATCCATGTTGATAACTGTATAGCTGAGCGGTATGGAATAGCTGACTGCCGTAAAATTGGGCAAGTGGTCCCACAATTTGCGACCGGCGCCGCCATCGCCGGAGGTCAGCACGGCATTGACTTCGTTCTTCCGCAGTTTTTCTGCAAGGGCCGAGTAGGGCAGTTGCACGCTTTGCGCACCCAAACGCTCAAACACGGACTGGCTGGTTGCATCATAGGTTCTGATTTTCAGTGCCTTGATGTCTGCTTCATTTTTCAAAGATTCAACGGACCAGATCCCAGAGGGCGGCCAGGGAGTCACGTACAACAGATGCGCGTCGAGCTTTTCTACGCCGCGTGCCAATGCTGGTTTTGCACAATCATAAAGTGCTTTAGCCTGAGCGAAATCCTTTGCGGCAAAGGGAAGTGATGAAAGAAGAAACAACGAATTGTCGTTGCCCAAAACACCGCCGAACAACGTGCCCATCTGGGTTTTTCCCTGACTGATGGCCTTTACCTGCTCATCACCCTTATATGGATTGTCTTTGTCCTGTCTGGTTTCAATGAGTATTGCCTGCCCGGATTCTTTTTTCACTTCTTGGGCAAAGCGCAGATCTGCGTCTGCGGTGATGGACGTTGCGGGGTACTCATTGATCAATTGCAATTTGACTTGTGCCCGTGCACCAAGTGGCAATACTGTCGCAACGACGACCGCAATGGTTCCGATGCGGCGCAAATAAATGTTTTTCATCTGTACCGCCCCTGGGTTCCTGATCTGATGGTATTGGTTTTAGCACTTTGAGCGTCTGCTGAATACCGGTGAAAACGAGTAGAGGAGTGGCCCGCAATGTTTTTTATTCGGCGAGCGGATAGGTGGTCTTATGTGCCAACCGTTTACGGATAACGCGTTCTGGTTCACTCATTTATTGATGAAAAAAATGGATAATTTCACGCTGCGAGGCTTCCTGCAAATGAGCTTGACGATAACTGTCAAGGCGATAGGTCAAGCGGTGTATGGCCTGTGGCCTCCAGCACGGCTGATTTGAGCGACTCGATCCATGCCTGGTCGTTTACTGAGTGTGCAAGAAAGCCCGTGCCGACCATGGCTGCAAATAGCACCAGAATCTCCTGTTCGGACATGGCTGCTTTCCCATCCGGTGGCGTCGATTGCAGGGCTGCGGCACGAAAGTGCCGATACAACTCTTCTGTGTGCGAGCCATACAGGCCGATCGTTTCGGCACCCGTCGCCTCATGGCTGACATGGGGTGCAAAGGCAAGAATGGGGCAGGTCTGGCCTGCCTGTTTTTTCCTGAAATACTGCTGGATCAGCACTTGCAAGCCGCCATGTTCCGCCTCCCGGTTGCTCTCGCATGTCTGTTTCCATCTTTCGGAAGATTGCGCAAACACGCTGGACAACACCTCATTGACCAGTGCCTCTTTTGATGTGAAATGCCGGTAGAAGCCGCCGGCGGTCAGGCCAACCGCAGTCATGACATCTGCAATGGATACATTGTCCACGCCGCGCTCACGAAACAGCCTGCTGGCTGCCTTGAGAATGTCGGCGCGATTTTGTTCGGCTTGTTGCCTGGACGACCGGCCCATAACAGTTCCTCTAAAATACAAATGAAATGATGCGGCATGACCGGGGCGCCACTCAAGTTGCCGCTATGCAAAGCCGGCGGATCACTCGCCTGGCTGGCTTTGGCGTGGTATTGATCAATACGCTCCACCTGGCAATATTGTAATAGATTACAAGAAGCCGCTATTTATTATCCTGTAAGTGAGACGTACTGTGCCGCAAAACATACAAAAAATACCTCAAACAGGGTGAGGTCTGCTGATATGATGATATTCTTTGAATCCGATAATAGATTTTGTATATAATCTATTTTACTGAAAACTCTGGCAACAGGCTCATTATGTCTTCGGCACCCGCGCAAACCCGACCGCTTTCTGCATGGCAAATTCTGATCTGCGGGGGTATGATCGTCACCTTTTCCATGGGCGTGCGGCACGGCTTCGGCCTTTGGATGCAGCCTGTCATCCAGGCCAACGACTGGGGGCGCGAGACTTTTTCATTTGCCATCGCCATTCAGAATCTGGTTTGGGGGATCACGGGTGTATTTGCCGGCATGCTGGCGGATCGTTTCGGGGCATTTAAAGTCATTATTGCAGGTGCTATTCTGTATGCACTGGGCCTGCTGGGGATGGCCTACACCACCTCACCGCTAACGTTTACGTTGACCACCGGCGTTCTACTGGGAATGGCCCAGGCCGGCACCACCTATGCGGTTATCTTCGGAGTCATCGGGCGTAATATTCCGGTCAGTCGCCGCTCGTGGGCCATGGGTGTGGCAGCGGCAGCAGGTTCCTTCGGGCAGTTCCTGATGTTGCCGACAGAAAACATACTTATCAGTTCCTTTGGCTGGCAACAAGCGCTGGTGGTTCTAAGCTGTGCGGTGCTGATGATTGTGCCGCTGGCTTTCGGGCTGCGTGAGAAGAACATGAACGCTGCCGTCGCGGGGCAGTCGCCGACATCTGCCTTGGCGAGCCAACAGGGCATTATCCAGGCCATCCGAGAAGCATTTGCCTATCCCAGTTTCCGCCTGCTGGTGCTGGGGTATTTCGTTTGTGGTTTTCAGGTGGTCTTCATCGGCGTTCACATGCCCAGCTATCTGAAAGATGAAGGGCTGAGCGCCGAAGTCGCCAGCTATGCACTGGCGCTGATCGGCCTGTTCAATGTGTTTGGCACGTATCTGGTTGGCTCTCTTGGTCAGGTGTGGCCCAAACGTTACTTGCTGGCTTTCATCTACTCGGCGCGCGGGGTGGCCATCATCCTGTTTCTGGCTGTGCCCATTTCAGCGACCAGTGTTTATATTTTCTCTGCCGTCATGGGGTTCCTGTGGCTGTCTACGGTGCCTGCCACCAATGCGATTGTTGCCCAGATCTTTGGCGTTCGACACTTTTCCATGCTGGGCGGCTTTGTCTTTTTCAGTCACCAGATAGGCTCATTCCTTGGCGTGTGGCTGGGCGGCAAGCTGTATGACATCTATGGCAGCTATGATGTGGTCTGGTATCTTGCCATCGCCCTGAGCGTGTTTGCAACGCTGATGAACCTGCCAATTAACGAAAACGCAATTGATCGCAAGCGCACGGCGATAGCATAACGGCCTGATGATGGCTAAGTAGCTATGACGTCGGCCGGCAGTGTCGGTATTTTCGCCACCAGGTAGCGGTCGCGTGCAGCCCTTTGCTGCCATGGACAGCAATGACACCAGTGGTAGTCAGCATTGCTGTCATATGTATGCCGACAGCAGCAAATGCGAGCAGGATAGAACCACTGGCGGTGATTTGGCCAGCAAGTGATCCTGTCATGCAAAGCGGCATAAAGGCCGGCACCAGCATCAACCCAGTACCATGCACGGTTGACACAATAAGTGACCAGAACGCCAGCCCTGCGTGGCTTGCGCGTGTCGCCAACGGTGGCAGCGCTATTTTGCCACTGCAATGTATGCCGCCGGCAACGAGCAACAGGCCGACCGCAATCGCCAGTACGACGCGGTTCATTGGCAGCCCGTACACAACCGTGGTCGCCACCAGCCCCAGCGAGGCCATATGGCCAAGTGCAATGGGAATCAAGGCACGTATCGCCTGTTTCTTGTCATGGCAAGCCAGCGCTGCGGCGAAGATCCAGCCGGAAGCCGGATTCAATCCATGCAACGCGCCCGCCCCGGCGACCGTCAGCCATGGCCAAAGGTCTTGCATATCCGCCCCCGGTTTTGATTCATGTTGCTGCGCGACAGCATGACGAGGTGCCCGCTTCGGATACGTCGTAGCGGTCATGATGGCGAACCCATTCCATTTTGTTGGGCACACCCCGCTCGTTTCTGCCGATGGGCGTCAGATCCATCAGACAGTAGGCGCCCATCATTACTTCCACGCCCCGGCTGTATGTGGAATAGGTATGAAAAATATTATTATCGTCATCTTTATAAAAGACGCTGATGCCGGGGGCCTCTACATCAGGGAAATACTGGTCGCAGTAGTTGTAATGCACTTTACCCGTAGCGTGTTGTTCTGGCAGGAAACTGACGCCGTAATCGTAGTTAAATTCAGTACCGTGGGATGAGACCCAGTTAAAATGCCATCCCATCCGCTGGCGAAAAGGTTCAATCATCGCCAGCGGGGCACGTGAAATGACCACGAATGCGATATCGCGTTGCGCCAGATGCACTGTCATGCCGTCGGCATGGTCGGCCATGTAGGAACAGCTTGGGCAACCCTGTTCCCAATCTGGCGCGAACATGAAATGCTGCACGATCAATTGACGGTGTTTGCCAAACAGAGCTGACAATGCTCTTGGCCCTTCGGGCGTATCGAAAAGGTAATGCTTATCGACCCGTTCCCATGGTAAGTTGCGGCGATCGCTTGCGATATTGTCACGCAGGTGGGTCAGCTCCCGCTCGCGGGCAAGCAATTGCTTGCGTGCGGCTATCCATTCATCATGAGTGACCACCGCATGGCGATCGGCTGTCGTTTTTGAATAAGACATATTCATTATGTGCTCCCTGACTCGTCGAGTCATTCTGGTAAATGCACTTGCAATTATTTCGGACGTCGTACGGCGCGCACTTTCCCGCTGGCGCCGCCTCCGCAGTAGAAAAGATCGGCACCGTCAGATTCAAGCCCGCTGACGCCGGTCCCCGCCGGCATGACCAGTTGCTCCAGCACTGCGCCACTATCTGGATCGATCCGGCGTATGTCGCTTTCATCTGCCTCCCATGTACCGTGCCACAGCTCACTGTCGACCCAGGTCACGCCGGTGACGAAACGATCGGACTTGATGGTGCGAATGACCTCGCCTGTAACCGGGTTGATCTGAACGATAGTGCGATTGCGATATTGACCCACCCATAGGCTGCCTTCGGCCCAGGCCAGGCCGGAATCATTGCCGTGGCCAGGCGCCGGAATGGTCGCCAGCACACTGCCGTCGGTTGGATCAATTTTGTTGATTTGCTCACCAGTAATCTGATATAGATAGGTACCGTCAAATGCCGTTCCTGCATCGCAGGTGCAAGCCAGTTTGCGTGTGATCTGATGCTGCGCAGGATCGAACTCAAGCAGGCTCGATCCGGTGGCGGCCCAGACGTGGTGTCCGTCA
This sequence comes from Advenella sp., assembly GCA_050742695.1. Lineage (GTDB taxonomy): Bacteria > Pseudomonadota > Gammaproteobacteria > Burkholderiales > Burkholderiaceae_B > Advenella. The sequence goes on from JBOIGK010000245.1 coordinate 13,799, forward strand.
AAGGTCACTCCGTGAATGGTATCGGCATCTGGAAAGGGTCCATACTCCTGCACGATTTGTGCGAGGCTGGAGGTTGCCACGGTTATACCTGTGTTTGCTGATTGCTTCATGTCTGTCTCCCGTTGTCGTACCGCAAAGTGGTACGTTAAGAACATGCTATTTCAACGCCAGGACAGAGGGGAGTAACAATATTGTCGTGAAACCTGCCAGAGACGAAGATACCCAGCGTCGTACACGGGATTTTCCCACTGCATGGACCTGGCCGTTGGTTTGAAGATCGGCCAGTGCCCGCTGTACTGTGCGCTGGCTGGCGCCCAATGCCAACGCCAGGGCAGAGGTCGACCAGGGCGCACCATCTGCAAGCAGCGCCAACAATGCCGCTGCATCGCTGTCAATGGGCGGAGCCAGCACCACTGCGTTGCGATTTTCCAGCGGCACCAGCACATATCCACTAGGGGTAGCCTCGATTTTCGCCATCGGGCTGACCAGTTTGCGCAGTCGTCCCATTTCCACACGCAATCGTGCTCGATGCGATTCATCTGGATCGTGAAGTCGAAAGACCATTGCGATCAGCGATTGTCGCGAAACGTCACCGGGCCAGGCACTGGCAAGCGCACGGATCAATTCAAACAGAATGGGCCGCCTGGCCAGCGGTAACCATGTACCGTCAATACTGATGCCACGGCGGCAGCCATCGACCACCAGTGCCGTCGATGTGAACAGGTCGGCGACCTCTGCCAGCGTCAATGCCTTATCGTCATGAGGCGTGAGCAGGCGTGCGGCCGGACGCAGAAGTATTTTGTGCATTGCTGCCACTTCGGTCTGAAGCGCAGGGATATTTGCCTGGTCGGCTGCTGCCCGTGCCCGGTGCAACGCGGTATGCGCGCGTTCCATATGCAATGAGCGCAATGCAAGCTCGGCTTGAACTAATTCGGCCACGGCTGCCAGAGAGGCAGGTACGCCGTTCGTATCAATATCACAGACGGTTGCCGATGCGCCCTGAAGGCGGCCGAGCAACAGAAAGCGACGCGCCATAATAAGCCTGGCCTGCAGGGCATTGGCATGGTCATTGCGCGATTCCAGGGTGGCCAGCGCCGCGGCAAGCGCGTGCAGCGGGCTATCGAGCTGGCGCATGGCCAAGGCAACTTCCGCGCCGGCAACAACGCAGCGCGCTCTTTGCACCGGTTCATGGGCGCCGAATTTGCGAGCTGCCTGCTCAAGCAGCTCGCGGGCTCGCGCGTAGTCGCCCAGGCGTGCCATGGCAACGCCACGCAAGGCGAGCGCGGGCGGATCATCGCGTAGCGCAACCAGCTTCAGGGCGTTGAGCACATCGCCGGCAGCAAGCATACGAGCGCAAGCGGCAGTCAGAGAATCCATGCCGATAGCATACACTTTTCAATTGACATAGCGATAACGACAGTGAAAAAAAGACAGGGGGCATGCCTGTCTTTTTAACGAAAAACGGCAGATCAGTATTTCCTTATACCTTCAATATTTTGCTATCCCAATAGCTGTGGCAGCCACAAGGAGATGGCAGGAACATAAGTAACGATAGCCAGAAATCCCAGTAACAGGATCAGCCATGGCGAGGCGGCTCGTATGACCTGTCCGATAGACATCTTGGTGATTCCTGCGGTAACAAAAAGCTTCAGCCCGATCGGGGGCGTAACCATTCCGA
>JBOIGK010000246.1:0-5093 GCA_050742695.1 Advenella sp.
CCGATAGCCATGCCTGGAATGATCAAAAAAATTCCCAAATGGCTGAGCGACAGGGAAGGGCCCTTGAGCGTGCGACCGGCCTATTTGTCCACGGCAGCACCGTGGTTGCTCAAATGGCTCAAGGCAGGGTTTAGTGAATCTGGTGTGCGGCGCTTGTCGAGCGCCTTGCGCGTCCTGCATCGGGATGCAGACCAGCTCTATTTGCAATTGCTGGGACCGAAAGAGTTCGCGCAGGCTTTTCACATGACCGGACAGCTTCATATCTGGGAAAGCGAACAGGATAACGACGCGTTGGGACGTCAGATACGTGCGGACAATGGCGTGATACCCAGAACGCTCAATGCACAAGAAATACAGGATTTATTGCCTCATATATCCCGCAAGGTCAAACGCGGCGAGTTGTACGAAAAAAATGGCCATGCGAGCAATCCCTACCAGTTGGTACAAAGTTTGTTCCAGCTATTTTTGAAAAATGGCGGACAGTTCATCCGTCAGAAAGTCAACGGCATCAGCCGTGATGGCGATACGGGACAATACCGCATCATTCTGGCGGCACAAGACCTGCGTGCTCCTCGGCTGGTCGTCTGCGCGGGGGCCTGGGCCAAAAGAGTGCTTAGTGGTTTGCAAGTTGCCGTTCCGCTGGAAACCGAACGTGGCTACCACGTTAGCTTCCAACCCGATGCGCTGCAGTTGTCTATTCCGGTTCTTCACAAGGAACGGGCTTTTGGCGTTACACCCATGGTCGACAATTTGCGTGTTGCGGGATTTGTGGAAATTGCCGGGCTGGACGCGCCACCGGATATGGCCAGGGAAAAAGTGCTTCTACAGCAGGCAAAAATGCTTTTTCCGGATCTTGCACTGGAGAAAAAGAAGGACTTCTGGCTTGGTTTTCGTCCGTCAACGCCGGACAGCTTGCCCATCCTGGGTACGGTCGATAAGCTGCCGGAACTGTACCTGGGGTTCGGTCACGGCCATACCGGTATCACCGGGGCACCCAAATCGGCCCAGATTCTGGCCAATCTGATAACCAACACACCCAATGACGTGGATATCACGCCATATGGGCTTGATCGTTTCTAGCAGCTCTTTTTGGGAGATAAATATGAAAAACAAAGATGACAAAAGCAATCATGCATTCAGCCGTCGCACTGTATTGAAAATGGCGGGCGCCACGATGATCGCGCCTGCAGTCTGGATAAAGAACGTACAGGCGGCGCAAGATCGCGTGGTCATCCGTTCGCCCGGTGGCGCATATGACGATATTCGCAAGAAGTTGATATATGAGCCCTTTACCAAGGAGACAGGTATCCGGGTTATTCCTGTTGCCACCACTACCGGCAAGCTGGAAGCCATGATCCGATCCGGCAATATTGAGATCGACATTATCGATAACGATGATAGCGTGCTGCTGCAATGGGAAAATGAACTGGCCGTGCTGGATTACAAGCGCTTCAAATTCACCGACCCAGACGATATCCTGCCCGAATACCGCCACTCCAATTATGTGGGCAACTTTGTCTACGGTGATGTCATGGGTTACAACACAGGGAAATTCAACCAGGCCTCGGTTCCGAAGACTTGGACCGACTTTTGGGATTACAAACGCATTCCTGGCGCTCGCGCCCTGGCCGATATAGATACTGGCGGCCCCAATCTGGAATTTGCCTTGCTCGCCGACGGAGTTCCAATGGACAAACTCTATCCGCTGGATATACCACGCGCCTTCAAGGCATTAAGTCGAATCAAGCCGGGCGTGGCCAAGTTCTGGACATCCGGCGCACTCTCGGTTCAATTGCTCAGCACCGGCGACGCCGATATCAGTCCGGTTTGGAGCACTCGTATCCTCAAGGGCATCGAAAATAAGGCGCCGCTGGCCATCAATTGGAACCAGCATGGTGTGCGCGTGCAGGCGTACGCTATTTTGAAGAAGTCAAAAAATCAGGAGCAGGCCCAGCAGTTGATTGACTATTGCCTGCGTCCTGAAATCCAGAGTCAATTTAGCGCATTGTGGAATAGCGGTCCCGTGACCAAAGCCGGTTACGAGGCATTGACCGCTGCAACCCGGGAGAAAATTCCTGGTGGAGATCGTACGCGCGAACACGGATTTCTGATTGATGCGGCCTGGTGGGCAAAAAATCGTGCCGATGTCGGCAAGGAGTGGGCAAATTGGGTGCTAAATACATGAACCAGAAAGGACATATCCAGTTTCGCCAAATCAGCAAAGCGTTTGGCGCGCAACGTGTGGTCAACGATATCAGCCTGGAGGTTGCCCCCGGAGAGTTTTTTTCACTGTTGGGCCCTAGTGGTTCCGGCAAGACGACCACCCTGATGATGTTGGCTGGCTTTGTGTTGCCCGACTCCGGGCAGATATTGCTAGACGGTCGGGATATCAGCACGCTTAGTCCGCAACAGCGCAATCTTGGGATGGTCTTTCAGAATTACGCACTGTTTCCCCATATGAGTGTGTTGGACAACGTCATGTTTCCGCTCAAGGTGCGCAAGATTGCTGCAAAAGAGTGCGTCGAGCGCGCCAGGTGGGCGATCGAGATGGTGCGACTGTCCGGTTTTGAACAACGGTTGCCAAAGGCCCTGTCCGGCGGCCAGCAGCAGCGGGTGGCGCTGGCGCGTGCCATTGTGTTTCACCCGGAGGTGGTGTTGATGGATGAGCCACTGGGGGCGCTCGACAAAAATCTGCGTTATCAAATGCAGATGGAAATCAAGGAACTGCAAAGCCGGCTGAATATGACAGTTGTATTTGTCACGCACGATCAGGAAGAAGCCATGAATATGTCGGACCGCATCGCGATCATGAACAACGGGCGGATCGAACAATTGGGCGAACCCAGGCAGGTGTACGAGTCTCCATGTAACGTATTTGCAGCAGGGTTTCTGGGAGAAGCCAATCTGCTGGCTTTTGAGGATCTGGATGAACTCAGTCGCCAACAGATGAAGATGCAAAGCGGCGATTGTCTGTTCATTCGCCCCGAACGTGTGACCCTGGCAGATGGCACGGGCCAAGGACCAGGTGAGAAGCCAGGCCTATCCGGAGAAGTGGTCCATGTCTCGTTCCTGGGACATATTGTCAGGTATCAGATAAAGATCAATGACCAGATCAAGGTTTATGCCGATATGACCAATGCTGCGGACATGCAGGTCTTTGACATTGGTCATGCAGTCCGCCTGGGCTGGCGCAACCGGGACGACATAAGGATTATCCGTTATGAATAACGTATCCGTCCTGCCTGGCGGCAACAGTGCGTCCGACAACAGGCTGGCGTTCAATAACAAGATGCTGTTGTATCCGGTGCTGGCATTCCTGCTGATCTTCTTTGTCCTGCCCATTGGCTGGTTCTTTATCAAATCTGCGCTCGATTACGAGGGCAATTTTCTGGTCATGCTGTACCAGACATTCACTTCCAAACTTTTTCTGGCGGTTGCCTGGAAAACCGTTTGGCTATCGCTGGTCGTGACATTGCTCTGTCTGGTATGCGCGTATCCGATAGCATACACAATGACCCGCGCAGGATCGTTCAAATTCACGCTGATCATTATCTGCGTCATCGTGCCTTACTTTACCTCTATCATCGTGCGCACCTATTCGTGGATGATTATCCTGGGAACCAACGGGGTGATCAATTCCTTTCTGATGCACACTGGACTGATAGACAAGCCGCTGGGCCTGATGTACAACATGACTGGCGTGACAATCGGTATGACCTATGTCTTGCTGCCTTATTTTGTGCTTACGCTATTTTCGGCAATGAAAGGTATTGACTTGTGGCTGTTGCATGCCGGACGCGGTATGGGGGCCTCCAATTTCTACATCTTTCGTCGCATATTTTTTCCGCTAAGCATGCCGGGCATCATTTCCGGTTTTCTCATCGTTTACATCCTGGCCATCGGCTTCTTTGTAACGCCGGCCCTGATGGGCGGTCCTAACGACACCATGCTGGCCATGCTCATCCAGCGCAATATCGAGGTCTCGGTCAATTGGCCACTGGCTTCCGCCTTGTCGCTGTTTCTGCTGGTCATTACGCTCATCGTTTACACGCTGTATTGCAGGTACACGGACCTTGACAGAATGTTGGGCAAATAGGAAATTATGATGCGCAACCCTATCAGAATTGTTAACTTTATTTCGTTCCTGCTTTGCATGATATTGATTGCACCGATCCTGATCGTTGTCATCATGTCCTTTGGGCAGAGCAGCTATATGACCTTTCCACCGCAGGCGTTTTCCCTTAGCTGGTACGGTGAGTTCTTTTCCAGTTCTGAATGGATGAGTTCGCTGCTGTCCAGTTTCATCATTGCGATCCTGGCTAGCCTGATTGCCACCACCTTGGGTTTTCTGGGCGCCTATTCGCTGGTGCGAGGCGATTATGGCAACAAGAAATTATTGATCTCCTTTTGCCTGCTGCCTCTTATTATCCCGACCATCATTACGGCGGTCGCCTTGTATTTTGCATCAGTACCACTGGAACTGGTCGGCTCCAAGTTATGGATTGCCATTTGTCATGCCATGCTTGCTATTCCCGTGGTACTGCTCATATTGATCAGTTCCCTGCAAAATATCGATATATCGATTGAACGTGCTGCAGAAGTATTTGGCGCCAGCAAACGCTATACATTTATGCATATCGTGATCCCGTTGGCCATCCCGGGCATATTGTCATCTCTTTTTTTCAGCTTCCTGACTTCATTTGACGAACTTATCGTATCGCTTTTCCTATCAGGTCTGGAAAGCGAAACAATGCCGGTTCGGATCTGGAACAGTCTGTTGATGAATATGGAGCCGGTTATCGCGGCCATCAGCACCTTCCTGATAGCCGTCACCGTTGTCTTGCTGCTGCTTGAACTGCTTGTACGAAAATCCCGCGCACGCCGCTCCGGGATAGCACGGCAGTAGCCCGGTCTCGTTATTGGCATGTACATGTGATGCGCGTCTTACTGGCTCTTGCGATGACTTCATAAGGATGGGCAGTGCGGTCTTCAGCTTATTTTGAGGCGTTCTCCGTCGTTGAACGTCTCAAAATACGGTTTAAGAACAATCAAGTTGCTTGCCATTAATCGGTATCAACGGCACGCCTGCACAT
>JBOIGK010000247.1:0-2924 GCA_050742695.1 Advenella sp.
CACGGCAAGGCCCTGCGCAAGGCGCCTGCCATGCGCGTTTTTGCGCTCTGGTTCGACCAGCCTGCCATTCTGCCCCAGGCATGGGGGGTGCCAGAAGAGAGCGGCGGACCTCAGGGTTTGTCCTGCGCCGGCTACGGGTCTGCGGTAACGGTAACCGCAGCAATGGGTATGGCAGCGGCGGGCGAAGCGATTCGCAGAATCCTGGCCTGACCTAGCGCATTGCGGCGTTGCCAACACAGCGCCATCTTGAACAGAAAAACGGCAGAACACGGCCATGATCGTGGTTTTGATCATGGCTGCGGCTGCGCGTGCGCTTTGGTACGGTGGCGATGAACTGAGACTAGCGGTGACTGGAAGGGGAACGTTGAACCGGGCGGTTGTTGATGGACGGCTCGTCGCGGTTTCCCTTGTTCGACGGTGGCGTCAAGTCGTGTTCTGGTTTCAGCAGTGGCGGATAAAAGACATTTCATAATAAATTACCCGGGTAATATTTCAATTTTATTTATATCCGGGTATTATTCGAGCTGTACTTATCAAGCCGACCAAGGAGTCCTAACAATGGCTGCCACCCCAGAACCAACCTATACCGTCTTTCATGGATACCGCAAGCTCGCCTCCGGTACGCTACCCCAGGTCGCGGCGGCGTACCGAACCGCCCTGAACACTACGTCAACCAGCGCTGTATTGATATTCGATGATGTCACCGGTCGTTCGACCGATGTTGATTTGCGGCTATTGGATGCTGTGGCGCCAATCGATCAGCAGGAAGGTCTTGACCCACAGTCGGCAACCCCGCGAACGGGTATCGGCGCAGCAGGGGCGACTAAACCCGATATGACGGACGACACCGATTCGTCATCACATCGTACAGCATTGACACAGGCACCGCAGGAGAGCGACGATCAGACTGTGCGACGACGCGGCCGACCGAAGCTGGGAGTGATTTCCCGGGAGGTGACATTGCTGCCCAGACATTGGGAGTGGCTGGCTGCCCAGCCAGGTGGAGCATCGGTGGCGCTGCGTAAGCTGGTGGAGTCGGCCCGGCTTAACAACACGGACCGTGACAGCCGGCGCAAAGCCCAGGAACGGGCCTATCATTTCATGCTGGCGCTGGGCGGTGATCTGCCCGGCTACGAAGAGGCTACCCGGGCGCTGTTTGCCGATGATGTCCAGGCGCTGAAAGCACATATCTCCGGCTGGCCGGAGGACGTGCGCACACATGCGCTGAAGCTAGCCACTGACACCTGAGGGCGGCCCCGATAGCCGATTGCGCTGCCCGCCTTTCGGTACCGCGCGCAAGGCATTGCCCGCCGCGTCTTTGTCGCAAGCGGCGATTGCGCGACGGCACCGCAGTTCCTGCGCGGGCAGTCCACGGCGCAGGCGGATGCCCCGATTTACACCACAATCACGATGCCAGGGCCGGCGTGGCTTCAGAGGTGCGTGTCAGGAACTCGTCAAGGACAAGGCCGGTATGTGATACGGACTTTTTCGCAATAATGTCCTGCACCGATCCGACGGCGACAACCTGTCCGCCGCCGTTGCCGCCTTCGGGTCCCATGTCGACAATCCAGTCGGCCTCGGCCATGATGTCCAGGTTGTGTTCTATGACCACGACCGTATTGCCCGCTTCAACCAGACGGTGCAGTACCACAATCAGCTTTTCGACATCGGCCATGGACAGCCCGACCGTGGGCTCATCCAGCACGTACAGTGTGTGCGGCCGGCTTGAGGCTCTGCCGGTTTTGATGACGCCTTCGTCGAGCCGTGCCTTTACCAGTTCCGATACCAGTTTGATTCGTTGAGCTTCGCCGCCGGACAGGGTAGGGGAAGGTTGACCCAGTGTGAGATAGCCCAAGCCAACATCCTGCAATAGTTGCAGCGCACGCTTGACTCGTGGATGAGCAGCGAAATAGGGAATGGCGTCATCGACTTCCATCTTCAGCACTTCGCCCACATTTTTTTCACGCAAGCGGATGGCCAGCGTATCCGGACTGAAGCGATTGCCATTGCACGCTTCGCACGGCACTTTGATGTCTGGCAAAAAGCTCATTTCAATGGTGCGCATGCCCTGGCCCTCGCAAATCGGACAACGTCCATCGCCCGTATTGAACGAGAAGCGGGAGGTGCTCCAGCCACGGATCTTCGCATCGCGCGTTTCCGCAAACTGACGTCGTACATCATCCCAGAAGCCGATATAGGTTGCCGGGCACGAACGCGGCGTTTTGCCGATAGGTGTCTGGTCCACCTCAAGTACGCGGTCCAGGCTTTCCCAGCCGGTGATATCATCACAACCACGCCATGGCGCCGATGTCTTGGTGCCGATCACACCCTTGAGATTATCCAGCAGGACGTCGCGCGCCAGCGAGGATTTGCCGGAGCCGGATACGCCGGTAATCACACTGAGGCGGCCCTTGGGTATGCGAACATTCACGTGCCGCAGATTATGCAAATGGGCGCGATGGATCTCAATATAATCGGTATTGGCATTGGTGGGCTGGCCGGGCTTTAATGGATGCACCATGGGGTGCGCCAGGTAGCGACCGGTGAGCGAGTGTGGATTATTGATGATATCGTCATAGGTGCCCTGGGCCACCACGGTGCCGCCACGCACGCCGGCACCGGGTCCCATATCGATAATATGTTCGGCGCGGCGAATAGTATCATCGTCGTGCTCCACCACCACCAGCGTATTGCCATTGCCTTCCAGCCGTGACAGCGCATTGAGCAATATTCGGTTATCGCGTGGATGCAGGCCGATTGTCGGCTCGTCCAGAATGTAGCACACGCCCTGAAGGTTCGAGCCCAGTTGCGCGGCCAGGCGGATGCGCTGCGCTTCACCGCCGGACAGCGTGGGTGCCGATCGATCCAGGCCCAGATAGCCTAGTCCGACTTCTTCCATGAAGGACAGACGGCTTTTTATTTCA
>JBOIGK010000248.1:0-8706 GCA_050742695.1 Advenella sp.
TTTCGCACAACGATATGGTGGTCAGCCTGGCCGGCCCTGGCGGGGTGACCTATGCGGCCCGCAGGCTGGCGCTGGTCGATGAGAACGACCTGGTCATCGCCCTCACTTTCCCCCGGTATCTGGCCGATACGGTCAGGATCGTGCAAAAAGCGCATGGCCGCGGCGCCAAGGTACTTGGGCTGACAGATAAGGCCACTTCGCCAATCGTGCCTGCCTGTGACTGCATTCTGTACACCTCCAGCGATAGCGTCTATGGCACCAATAGCGACCCGGTGGCGCTGTCGCTGATCGACGCGCTGATGGCCGCCCTGGATTATCGTTCCCCCTTTTCAGTTGAAATTGCCACCGAAGTGGCAGAAACCATCACCCCCTGGCTCATTCACGGAGAAACCTCGGCATGACAACTGCCATTATCGCCATTCATGGCGGGGCCGGCGCCCTGTCTCGCGAAACCATTACGCCGCAACAGCAAGCGGCTTACGAGACGGCATTGAACGACATTCTGGCGCAAAGCGGCGCCTTGCTGGACAAGGGCGGCTCGGCACTGGATGCCGTGACGCTGGCCGTGCGCCTGCTTGAGGATTGTCCGTTATTCAATGCCGGCCATGGCTCTGTATTTACCAGTGCCGCGACCCATGAAATGGATGCCGCCATCATGGACGGCGCCACGCTGGGCTGCGGTTCGGTTGCATCGATCTCGACCGTGCGCAATCCGGTACTGGCGGCAAGAGCGGTTATGGAAACCAGCGAGCACGTTTTCTTTTGCGGCAAACCTGCCGAAGCGCTGGCGGCTGCCGCAGGGCTCGATATGGTCGAGCCCGATTACTTTAGCACTGCCTTGCGCCGCGAGCAGCTTGATCGGGTCCGCGCAACCGGCGCCGCCAGCTTCGTACTGGATCACGATGCCGTGGCGCAGGTGCAACCCGGTAATGCGGCGGCGCCGCTGGATGAAGACAGAAAACTGGGTACCGTCGGCGCGGTGGCGCTGGATCAGGCCGGCAATCTAGCTGCAGCCACTTCAACCGGCGGCATGACCAACAAGCAGCCGGGCAGGGTCGGTGACTCGCCGATTATTGGCGCCGGGTGCTATGCCAGCAATCACAGCTGCGCGGTTTCCAGCACCGGGACGGGTGAAATGTTTATTCGCACTGTTGCCGCGTATGACGTGGCGGCACAAATGCAATATGCAGGCCGCACGCTGGCGCAGGCTACCGATAACGTGGTGTTCGAGAAGTTGCCGGCTATCGGTGGCGTGGGTGGCCTGATTGCCATCGATGCACAGGGTAATGTAGCGCTGCCGTTCAATTCTGAAGGCATGTACCGGGGTTATTTGCGCATCGGACAGGATCCGGTCGTGGGTATTTATCGTGACTCCGATGCCTGAGCGGCACCGCGAGCGGTATGGAGAAAACAATAAGTGAATACAAATGTGATTAATGCAAATGCCGACAAGGCGCCAGCCAACGGCACCGGACAACTGGCGCCGGACAGCGTGCTGGACGTACGCAATCTGAGCGTCAATTTTGTCGGATCAGAAAGAACTGTGCAGGCAGTTCAGGATTTGTCCTTTTCGGTGGGCCAGGGTGAAACACTGGCCATCGTGGGCGAATCGGGCTCGGGCAAATCGGTAACCTCGCTCTCGCTCATGCGTCTGGTCGAACACGGTGGCGGGCGCATCGTCAGCGGGCAAATGCTGTTTCGCCGGCGCCAGGGACAGGTGGTGGATCTGGCCCGGCTGCCCGGCGCGCAACTGCGCGCCATTCGCGGCGCCGATATGGCCATGATTTTTCAGGAGCCCATGACCTCGCTCAACCCGGTGTTTTCGGTGGGCGAGCAGATTGCAGAATCCATTCGCCTGCATCAGGGGTTTAACCAGCAGCAAGCCATGGCAGAAGCCTTGCGCATGCTCGATCAGGTGCGTATCCCTGAAGCGCGTGCCGTACTGGCGCGGTTTCCGCATCAGTTATCCGGCGGTATGCGCCAGCGCGTCATGATTGCCATGGCGCTGGCCTGTAAACCGGCCCTGCTGATTGCCGATGAGCCCACGACGGCGCTGGATGTGACCATCCAGGCGCAGATTCTGCAACTGATCCGGGAACTGCAGAAAGAAATGAACATGGGCGTGATCTTCATTACGCACGATATGGGCGTGGTGGCCGAAGTGGCCGACCGCGTGCTTGTCATGTTCAAGGGAAACAAGGTCGAACAAAACAGCGCCCAGGCGATTTTCCACAATCCGCAACATGCCTATACCAAAGCGTTGCTGTCGGCCGTGCCGCGGCTGGGGTCCATGAACGGCACGTCATTGCCTGCGCATTTTGACCTGCTGTCACTGCAACAAGCAGGTGCCGATGAAGCCATCACCCCGCACGAGCCGGTGGTGCTAACGCCGGATCGCCAGGCCGGTCCGATCCTGCAGGTCAAGGATCTGGTGACGCGGTTCGATTTGACCAGCGGTATTTTCAATCGCGTTGTCAGGCGTGTGCATGCAGTCGAAAAAGTCAGCTTTGATCTGTATCCAGCAGAAACGCTGGCCCTTGTCGGGGAGTCCGGTTGCGGCAAATCCACGACCGGTCGCTCTCTGCTGCGCTTGATCGAAGCGCACTCGGGACAAATTCTGTTCCAGGGGCGTGATATCAGCAAGCTCAATACACAGGATATGCAGGCAGTGCGGCGCGACATCCAGTTTATCTTTCAGGATCCATACGCCTCGCTGGACCCGCGCCAGACCGTGGGATATTCCATTATGGAACCGCTACTGATCCATCGTGTGGCCAGCGGGCGCGAGGCATTGGCCCGTGTCGAATGGCTGCTTGAAAAGGTCGGTTTGCCGGCCGCCATGGCGCAGCGCTACCCGCACGAATTTTCCGGAGGTCAACGCCAGCGTATCTGTATTGCACGCGCACTGGCGCTCAATCCCAAAGTGGTGATTGCAGACGAATCTGTATCGGCACTGGATGTATCGATCCAGGCGCAGATTGTCAATCTGCTGATGGATCTGCAAAAAGAATTTGGTATTTCATATTTGTTTATTTCACATGACATGGCGGTGGTGGAGCGCATCAGCCATCGCGTGGCGGTGATGTACCTTGGGCAGGTGGTTGAACTGGGGTCGCGTCGTGAAATTTTCGAAAACCCCCAACATCCTTATACACAAAAACTCATGGCTGCGGTTCCCATCGCTGATCCGGCGCGGCGCCACAAACTGGCCACCCTGATGGCAGGTGAGATTCCCAGCCCGGTGCGTGCTGTTGGTGATGAGCCGGTGGTAATGCCATTGGAGCAGGTGGGGGCGGATCATTTTGTTGCCCGCCACCCGGTAGGTATTTACTGATTTATATTTCGTTTAGTCAAACGGCGTTTAACCATTTATCCTTCGCAGGGAGATTTTCATGAAGCCTATTTATCTTCGCAGAGCATTGCTGGCCCCGGCCTTGATGGCGTGCCTGGCCTTTTCACACACCGCACTGGCAGCCAAAGATGTCACGGTCGCGGTGCCTTATGGTTTTGATTCACTCGATCCCTATAACACCAATTCGACACAGTCACAGGCTGTTGGCAAGGGCTGGTACGAAGGCCTGTTCATGTTCGATCTGGATTTCAAAATTCATCCGCTACTGGCTACCGGTTACGAGGTCAGTGAAGACGGGCTGACGTATACATTCAAGCTGCGCGAGGGCGTAAAGTTCCATGATGGCACCGACTTCAACGCAGAAGCGGTCAAGGTCAATTTTGAGCGCGTACTGAACCGCGACAATGCACTGGGTCGCTACAACCAGTTCAAGGGTATTGCAAAAATCGACGTGATTGACCCGGCCACCGTGAAGATCACCCTTAAAGAGCCGTTCTCTGCGTTCATCAACAATCTGACGCACCCCTCGGCCATGATGATCTCTCCGACTGCCCTGAAAAAATATGGCAAGGATATCAACCTGCATCCTACCGGCACCGGACAATACATGTTTGTTGAATGGAATCCCGGCCAGAATGTGAAAATGAAAAAATTCGACGGTTATTGGGACAAGGAACACCTGGCCAAAGTCGATTCCATCAATTTCCGTGTGGTGACCGACAACAATACGCGTGCCGCGGTCATGCAGACCGGCGAGGCCCAGTTTACCTACCCGATTCCCTATGAGCAGGCGGCCATCCTGAAGAAAAATGACAAGCTTGATTTGCTTGCCGAGCCATCCATTATTGCGCGCTATATTGCCATGAATAATCTGGTCAAGCCTTTCGATAATCCGAAAGTGCGCGAAGCCATGAATTACGCGATCAATAAAGAAGCGCTGAACAAGGTCGTATTTAACGGTTACGCGCGCGTTGCAGAGGGCGTTGTGCCGGGCAAGGTCGAGTTTTCGCAAAAAATGAAGCCCTGGCCCTACGATCCGAAAAAAGCTCGCGAACTGCTGGCCGAAGCCGGTTACCCGCAGGGATTCGAAACCACGCTGTGGAGCGCCTATAACGATGGTACTTCAGTGAAGGCCATCCAGTTCATTCAGCAGCAACTGCGCCAAGTCGGTGTAAAAGTATCGGTTGAGGCTCTGGAAGCCGGTCAGCGGGTACAACGGGTTGAAACGATACAGAAACCCGAAGACGCCAAGGTGCGCATGTATTACATTGGCTGGTCCGCCTCTACGGGCGAGGCCAACTGGGCACTGAGCCCCTTGCTGGCGGGCGATTCATGGCCCCCCACCTTTGGCAACTTCTCCTATTACAAAAATACGCAGGTAGATAAAGATCTGGCCGACGCTTTGAAAACCACCGATAAAGCCGCGAAAACCAAGTTCTACAAAGATGCACAGGAACAGATCTATAAGGATGCACCCTGGATCTTCCTGAATACGGCAGATACCGTAGCGGCTCGCAGCAAAAAGCTTGATGGTTTTCATGTGATGCCTGACGCGTCCTATTACTTCAGGGATGTCAGCCTGAAGGACTGATTCGTCCTGCTTCGCAGTTCAATTGCAATTGAAATAGCCGCGACACCCCGGGGTGTCGCGGTCCAATGGATTCAAAAATGCTTTCCTATCTGGTTAAACGGATTTTCGGGATGATACCGACGCTGATTCTGGTCTGCGTGGTGGTTTTCCTGTTCGTACATATGCTGCCCGGGGATCCGGCCAGACTTGCCGCAGGGCCCGAGGCAGATGCCGAGACGGTTCAGAACATTCGCAAGCAACTGGGCCTGGATTTGCCGTTGCCGCAGCAGTTCGGCCATTATCTGCTCAATCTGAGTCAGGGTGATCTGGGTACCTCGCTGCGCACCAAGCGGCCGGTGCTCACTGAAATCGCGGCGCGCTTTACCCCGACGTTGCTGCTGACTATTAGCAGCATGATCTGGTCGGTTATTTTCGGCCTGGTGATCGGCGTGGTGTCGGCCGTATGGCGCAACCGCTGGCCGGATCGCCTGTTCATGACGCTGGCCGTTTCCGGCATTTCCTTTCCGCCCTTTGCGCTGGGCATGGTCCTGATCCAGATTTTTGCCGTGAACCTGGGTTGGCTGCCTTCTGTGGGCGCAACCAGCTGGCAGCACTATATTTTGCCGTCCATTACTTTGGGTGCTGCGGTCGCGGCCATTATGGCGCGCTTTACGCGGGCCTCGTTCGTTGAGGTGATTCAGGAAGATTTCGTGCGCACCGCCCGCGCCAAAGGCTTGTCTGAAAAAGTAGTTATCGTCAAACATACCTTACGCAACGCCTTGATTCCCGTGATTACGATGATGGGCCTGCAGTTTGGCTTTCTGCTGGGCGGCTCGATCGTGGTGGAGACCGTCTTTGGCTGGCCCGGGATGGGCACGCTGCTGGTGGATGCCGTTTCGGCACGGGACTATCCGATTATTCAGGGGCTGGTTCTGCTGTTCTCCTTTGAATTCATTTTGATCAATCTGATTGTCGACGTGCTGTACGGCGTGATCAATCCGACCATCCGTTACAAATAGCGGGACAGACATGACGCAAGTAACTTCTTCTCCGATAGAATCGCTGCCGCCACAAAGGGAACGCATCCGCACCCCGATGACGGAGTTTATCCGCAAGTTCCGTAAGCAGCATCTGGCTGTGGTCGCGGCGCTTTTTATTATTGCACTTGTATTTATCGCCATTATGGCGCCCTGGATCGTCCCCTTCGATCCAGAGAATTATTTCGATTATGATCGCATCAACCAGGCGCCGTCAGTGCTGCATTGGCTGGGTGTGGATTCGCTGGGTCGGGATATTTTCAGCCGCATCGTGATGGGTACGCGCATTTCCCTGGCTGCCGGTTTCATCTCGGTTGCGCTGGGCGCTGTTGTAGGCACGGTGCTGGGCCTGCTGGCCGGATATTACGAAGGCTGGTGGGAACGCATTGTTATGCGTATTTCAGATGTGTTGCTGGCGTTTCCCGGCATCTTGCTGGCCATTGGTGTGATCGCGGTGCTGGGCCCCAGTATGGTGAACGTGGTGATCGCTGTGGCGGTATTCAGTATTCCGGCATTTGCACGGCTGGTGCGCGGCAATACTCTGTCCCTGAAAAACATGACGTACATTGAAGCCGTGCGTAGTATCGGCGCTTCAGATTTCACCATTATTTTCAAGCACATTCTTCCCGGCACGATTTCACCCATTCTCGTTTATGGCACCATGCGTATTGGCACCTCGATCATTACGGCCGCTTCGCTGTCGTTTATCGGCCTGGGCGCGCAGCCGCCTACGCCCGAATGGGGCGCGATGCTCAACGAGGCACGCTCCGATATGGTGCTGGCCCCGCATGTGGCGATTTTCCCGTCGCTGGCCATCTTCCTTACAGTGCTGGCGTTCAATCTGCTGGGCGATGGATTGCGGGATGCACTGGATCCGAAGATTGACCGGCAATAATCCCGTCGTGTTATCGATAGGTGGCACACACAGATGAGCGTATATGACTGATTCTTCAACTGTGGCGGCGGCGTGCTCTGCGCCGCCAGTGGGCATCCTGCCTGCAGGACCGCATAACTGTATTACCGATGTCTCCGGCGTCAAGGTGGGTCATGCCACGCTGGCGCGAGGCGCGATCCAGACCGGCGTCACGGTTGTCTATCCGCATTCGGACGACTTGTTCCTGAACAAGGTGGCGGCCGGTGTGTCGGTGCTCAACGGTTTCGGCAAAAGCATGGGGCTGGTGCAGTTGCAGGAGCTGGGGGCAATAGAAACGCCGCTGGCGCTGACCAATACTTTTTCTGTGCCGATGGTGGCGCAGGCGCAAATCAGGCAGGCGATCGCGGCCAATGCGCAGATCGGTCGAGATTGGCCGACCGTCAACCCGCTGGTGCTCGAGTGCAACGACGGGTATTTGAATGATATTCAGGCCATGGCCGTGACCGAAGCGGATTACTTCAACGCCTGCGCCAATGCAACTGCGCAACCGGAGCAGGGCGCGGTGGGCGCCGGGCGCGGGATGAGCTGCTTTGGCTTGAAAGGCGGCATTGGTTCGGCATCGCGGATCGCCCGGCAGGACGGGGTACTGGCAGGCAGTGCGCCCGACTATGTGGTGGGTGCGCTGGTGCTGTCCAATTTTGGCAAACTGCGTCATTTGCGGGTCAATGGCAGCATGCTGGGCCAGAAGATCAAAATGCGCATGGCCCGTCGGCGCACGACATCGCAAGTACCCTCGGATATCGAGGAAAATGCGCCCGACAAGGGTTCCATCATCATGGTGCTGGCAACCGATGCGCCGCTGGACGCCAGGCAATTGCGCCGGCTGAGCATGCGCGCTGCTGCCGGGCTGGCGCGCACCGGTTCGAACTTTGGCCATGGCAGCGGCGATATTGCCGTTGCATTTTCAACAGGAATGCGCATCGGCCAGCAGGTGCAGGCTGCGCAGATACCGGTGACGCTCCTGCATGAGGAACAGCTGGAATCGTTGTTTGATGCAGCCGCCGAGGCTACAGAACAGGCCATTGTCAATTCGCTGTGGCGCGCCACAGTGGTGACCGGGCGTGATGGCAACACGCGATCGCCGATCACAGACTGGCTGCATGACTAAGCAGCTTCTTCATTGCCGCGCAAGGGCAGTCTTGAATGCTATTAATATTACATTTGCAATAACAGTTGGCAAAAATAACAAGGTGTGATCAATGAAAGTACTGATATCAACAGACATTGAAGGCGTCGCCGGTGTGGTAGATGCGCAGCAAGTGCGTGCCGGCAACGTCGAGTACGAACGGGCACGGCAATGGATGACAGCCGAAGCCAACGCAGCTATTGCCGGCGCGTTCGATGGCGGCGCCACCGCTGTTTATGTGAACGATTCGCATGGTGGTTTTCGCAATATGATTGCGTCTGAAATTGATGCACGCGCCATTTTGATCAGCGGCAAGCCACGGGTCTACAGCATGATGACCGGTCTGGAATTCGGCGTCAGCGCTGTCGCCCTGGTCGGGCATCACTCAAGGGCTCAGGGCCGCGGCGTACTGGCCCACACCATCAACAGTTTTGCCTTTGCCCGAGTGATAGTCAACGACATGGAACTGGGCGAACCGGGATTGTATGGCGCGCTGGCTGGTCAGGCCGGTGTGCCGGTAATCTTCGGCAGCGGCGACCAGTATTTCATCGAAGAAAACGAAGGTTTTTTCGATGGCGCCGTATGGGTGGAAACCAAACAGGCCATGGGCCATGCCAGCGCCGCTACGCTGACGCCGCAGGCCGCCTGCGCGCGCATACGCGAGGGCATGTGCAGGGCGGTTCAGAC
>JBOIGK010000249.1:0-5986 GCA_050742695.1 Advenella sp.
GTTCAACACGGTCGTAGCGCCGGGTGAATATACGATAGCTGTCCTGATGCTGATCGAATACCCTGCTTTGGCCGAACGGCGCAACATCAAACCCATCTTCGGGCTGCGCATCCGGTGTGAGCAACAGGGAAAACAGCGACCGGTTGTTTTTGTCGGAATCCTTCTGCCGGCGATCCAGTGCCATTTCCGCCGTCAGATTCAAGCTGATCTTTTCGGCAAGGCGCGCCGCCATCACCGCGTAGGCTGCCTGATCGTGGCGCAGACGGCGCAAGGCATACAGCTCTTCACCTATTTCACCTGCCATACCGGCGCGCGTGGCTTCCAGCAGATCCTGCTGGGCTTCGCTGAGCACGCCCCCGGTCACTCTTGACCACACGGTCAGCATGACTGTAAACAGTAAAATACCCAGGCTGCTTTCTATCAAGGCCGAATGTTCAAACGCCTCGGCCCAGGCACGAAAGCGCGTCTGCACATTAGCGTGCACCCCTGGCCAGTCTGAAGCGACAGTCGCCTCCAGCCGTACCTGTTCGAAAAAATCATAGAGAAGCCGGGCGGTCTCATCTTGCGGACATGCCTGTTCATAAATTGTCGGATCGCAGGCAAGCAGGCGCAACGCCAGACCATCGGCCACGGCACGAAAGTCCCTGAAGGTCTGATTCTCGGGGTCCAGCCGCAAATGCGGCGCCAGCACCGGCACCAGGCTGTCATCCAAATACAGCCTGCCCTTCCTGAAATGCGCATTGGTGCGACCGCTGATGGCACGCACAGCAGCGCCGCACAACTCGTCGGTATGTTGCTGGAATATGCTGTGCGCAATATCGTTCACGTGAGCATGGTACCCATAAATGCTTCGGGCAGCTCTTGCTCGAAACAGCGCTGGTAATATTCGGCAATCAGTTCTTTTTCGGCGTCATCACATTTGTTCAGGAATGACAATCGAAATGCCAGGCCGGTATCGCCGAAGATTTGCCGATTCTCTGCCCAGGTAATCACGGTGCGAGGCGACATGAGTACGGAAATATCGCCTGCCTCGAACCCCTTGCGCGTAAGGTTGGCCAGGTCCACCATTTTGCGAATTGTCTGGCGCCCTTGTGCATTGTCCATCTGTGGCACCCGGGCTGCAGTAATCTGCACTTCATCCTCGGGTTGCAGATAATTGAGGGCGGCGACAATATTCCAGCGATCCAGTTGCGCATGATTGAGCGATTGGGTGCCATGATACAGGCCGTTCAAATTGCCCAATCCCAGCGTATTGGCCGTCGCAAACAGCCTGAAATCGGCATGCGGGGCAATGCTGCGGTTCTGGTCCAGCAACATGAAATGACCGTTGCGCTCCAGAATCCGCTGAATGACAAACATGACATCGGGACGGCCGGCATCGTATTCGTCAAAGATCAGCGCCATGGGTTGCTGCAATGCCCAGGGCAGGATACCTTCCTGGAACTCGGTGACCTGGCGCCCTTCGCGCAGCACAATGGTATCCTTGCCGACCAGGTCCAGGCGGCTGATATGACCATCCAGATTGACCCGCACGCAAGGCCAGTTCAGCCTGGCGGCCACCTGTTCGATATGCGTGGACTTTCCGGTGCCGTGCAGGCCCTGGATCAAGACCCGCCGGTTTTGGATGAAGCCGGCCAGGATGGCAAGCGTGACATCATGATTGAAATGATAGGCGGTGTCGATCTCCGGCACATGTTCCGTAGGCTCGCAAAACGCGGGCACGGTCAGGTCGGTATCAAGTCCGAAGACTTGCCTGACGGAAATCTCGCGGACAGCGCGGGGTGAGTCTTGCGGGGTGGTCATGAGGTTCTGCCTCCGTTGCGGATCGCAATGGCGGACCACTGCGCGTGAATGATTTACGCTGCCGCGTTGGCTTTTTCAATTTCTGCCAGCGAATCGGCTGCACGACGCAATACCGGCAAAAATCCCAATGCCTTTTCGCGGGTAATGCGCATGATGGGAGACTGCGCCGCGATGCCCATGTTCGACTTGCCGTTTTCTCCAGGAACCAGCACGGCAATACAAATGAGGCCAGGCAAAAACTCTTCGTTGTCCATGGCATAGCCCTGCCGGCGCACCTGTTCTATTTCCTGTTCAATCGCGTCATAGCGCGTCAGGGTATTCGCGGTATACTGTTCCAGCGGGGCTGCTTCCAGCAGACGACGACACTGTGAAGGCGACATTTGCGCAAGAAACAGTTTGCCGCTGGCCGAGCAATGCAGCGGCACGCGCGAGCCCGGGTGTAGATAGAACCGAAGCGGCGCAACCGTTTCCACCCGGTCCAGATACAGCACCTCGTTGCCGGTGCAGGCGGTAATGTTACAGCTTTCACCGATTTCCTCGACCAGGTGCCGCAATACCGCGCGTCTTGAGCCGTGGATGGTGTTGTTCAGCAGCAGCTTTTCCGCCATCTGGTGCAGGCGACGGCCAGTGCTGTACTGCCTGCCATCGCCGTCGCGGATAATCAGCCTTGCACTTTCCAGTTGCTGCAGCATACGGTGCAGGGTTGGTTTGGGAATACCCAGTTCTTCACTCAGGCTTTGCAGCGAAAAATAACTGTCTTTTTCGGCAATGACCTCAAGAAGTGCAAACAGCCGTAGCGTTGGGGTGTTGCCTTCGACACGTTCAGATTCGATCATATCCATAGAAATCGCCATTTATTCCAATTATTTTGCAATTTATCTCAAATACTGAAATAAATTATACCAATAACCGGAATATTGATCAACGTTTTCTTGAAACTACCGGAAAATGCTGCGCAACCAGTTCAGCCAGGGTTTTAATGCCAACTGCAATTTTCGGCTCGTCAATGGAACCATAACCAAAACGAATGTAGCGTCGAGCGCTTTTCGATACCCGGCTGAAGAATACCTCTCCCGGTTCAAGGACAATCCCGTTTTGCAACGCCACTGCCGTCAGCGCAGTAGTATCGATATGTTCCGGCGCCCGTACCCAGCAGAATGACCCGCCCGGCGAGGAGATGATCTGAAACGTCGGCAGATACTCCTTCAGCGCATCACGCAGCGCCCGTTCGCGCTGACCATAGATTTGCGATTGCTTACGCAGAAAAGACTGGTAATGACCCAGCGAGACGAACAGGGCAAAGGCCCTCTGCAGAAAAGAAGGAGCATGCCGCAACATCAGCCGTTTCAGTGCACGCAGCTCGTCGACCAGCGGCTTGGGGCCAACGATGAACCCCAGCCGCAGCCCGGGCGCAAATGTTTTCGACAAACTGCCCACATATATCACACGCCCGTTCTGGTCCAGGCTCTTGAGCGCCGGAAAGGGTTTATCAATAAAGCTGTTTTCAAATTCAAAATCGTCTTCGACTATCACCGTATTACAGGCATTGGCTTTTTCAAGCAGCGCCTGGCGCCGTGCCATAGACATGGTGACCCCGGTCGGGCATTGATGGCTTGGCGTGACAAAAATCATATCCATGTCAACGGTAATGCCCTCGACATCAACACCCTCTTCATTGACCGGCACCGGCACCACGTGACGGGTGCGGCTGGAAAAAATATTGCGCGCGTCCGGATAGCCGGGCTCTTCCATGCCCACTTTGTTGCCCGGCCTGACCAGTAGATCTGCCAGCAGATACAGCGCGTGCTGCGCCCCCACCGTCACCATGATTTCATCCTTGGTCGCAGAAAAACCCCGTCGCGGCAGGACCTGGTTCTGGATAGCAGCAATAATCTCCGGGTCGTCCATCATGATCAGGTCTTGGGCCCAACTGCGAATGTCCACAATGGACAGCGCCTTCATGCAGCATTCACGCCATTCGGAAGTGGGGAACAAGGCAGGATCAAACTGACCGTACACGAAGGGATACGGCTGGGACTGCCAGTTGGCCGGCTTACGGATGTTGCGTTGCTGGCTGGGCCGTGCATGGATGCGTCCGTGCCAGAAATCGGTTTCGTCATCGCCACCGGCGCTGGCGCTGGCGATAATGTCGAGCATATTGCGCTGCTGCGCCGCCTGCCCCACGAAATGACCGCTGCGGTTGCGCGTTACCAGATAGCCTTCGCTGACCAGTTCCTGATAGGCAAACACAACCGTATTGCGCGCCACCTTGAGCGTGTCCGACAGGAAACGACTGGAAGGCACCGGCGCATCCGGCGTCAGGTGGCCCTGCGTAATGGCGGCCACCAGCATCTGCCGGATCCGGCCCTGCAGCCCCAGCGATTCGCTGGTTTCACGAAACAGCTTTTCCCAAAGCAGCGCACTCAGGGCTGCCCGGCTGGGTGCGCTGACCTTGTCCGATCCCGGGTTGACACGTGTTCTGTGATTACTCATTGCTTTTTTCTTGTAACAGGCCAATGAAGGCGTGATCCCGCACGGGACAGAAGTGTCTGTGTGCTGGCTCGCGATAATTTCAAATGCAATAGAAGCTTGCGATTATCCCTGAAACGAACATGGCCGCCATGCAAAGGCGACCCATGTCGGCAAATCTGCGGCATGTGCAGGTCGATCTATACCTTGCCCTTCCAGGGCACCATGGCCTTCTCTATATAGCGAATCAGGGCGTCAAAGATAAACGCAAAAAAACCGATAATAATGATGCCCATAATGACGGTGTCACTGGCCAGATACTGCGCTGCATTCAATACCATGAACCCCAGGCCGCGATCGGCTGCCACCATTTCGGCAGCAACCAGTGTACTCCAGCCCACCCCAATACCAATGCGCATGCCTGTGAATATCTCCGGCAAGGCCGACTTCAATATCACATACCAGACAATCTGCCTGTTTGATCCGCCCATGGAATAGGCGGCATGGATCTGCTCCATTGACACCGACTTGACGCCGGCCCTGGCAGCAATTGCCATGGGGGCAAAGATAGCCAGATAGATCAGGAAAACCTTGGGAAACTCGCCAATACCGAACCAGATAATGACCAGCGGCAGATAGGCCAACGGTGGCAAGGGCCGGTAGAACTCGATGATTGGATCGAACAGCCCGCGAGCAACGCGATTGACTCCCATCATGATACCCACGGGAACGGCCGTAAGCAGCGCCAGAAAGAACGCCGAAAACACCCGGGTCAGGCTGGCCACGGTATGCTCGATAAGCGTCGCATTGGCAATGCCATCTGTCATACCCACGACGAATTTGTTATATACCGCGACAGGCGACGGCAGAAACAGCGGCTTCACCCAGCCAAAATACGTAATAATGGACCAGATCACCAGCAATGAAACCGCCGTTGCAATACTGATAAACACGCTGGCACCGGCCCCCGGGGCTCCATAGACCTGGCCCGGTACGGCAGCTGATCTGCCGAACAGTTTATTAAGCATGGTGGCCTCCTTCCCGCTCGTCGCTGTAGATAATATTGAGCACCGTCTCTCGCATTTCGATGAACTCGGGACTGGATTTGATTTGCCTTGCGCTTTTTCCTGCCAGAAATTCCCGATTGAACGAAAGCTCGTAGGTATTGGTGATCCGGCCTGGCCGGGGTGACATCACGATCAGTTTGGACCCCAGAAACAGGGCCTCTTCCACACTGTGCGTGATAAAGAAAAACATTTTGTCGGTCACTTCCCATACCTTGAGCAACAGTTCCTGAATGGTTTCGCGGGTCAGTGCGTCCAGCGCGGCCATGGGCTCATCCATCAGCAGCATGGCCGGATTGCAGGTCAAAATGCGGGCGATACCCACCCGCTGCTGCATGCCACCGGAAAGCTGGTAGATCATATGCTGATGAAAATCTTTCAACCCGACCAACTCCAGGTTGCGGGCAGCGATTTCATACCTTTTGGCTTTCGACACACCCTGCAGCTTCAGTCCGAACTCGGTATTGTCAATAACGTTCAGCCAGGGCAGCAACGCATGCTTCTGAAACACCACGCCCCGATCCGCGCTGGGGCCTGTTATCGGTTGGTTACCCAGCATGATCGTGCCGGACGAAGGCGACATGAAGCCGGCCAACAGGTTCAGGAAGGTCGTCTTGCCACAGCCGGAAGCGCCGAGCGCGACCACGAAC
>JBOIGK010000250.1:0-2998 GCA_050742695.1 Advenella sp.
TTCCTGAACACTAATGCACGGGAAAAACCGCTGAATCTCAGGCCGCAGAACGCCAGCATCGGTAAAGCTGCCCAATTTAACGTAGCCATCCGATAACGCCGCAGCGACTGCATATTGCATACTGAATTTGGCCTCCAATGCTGTTTGTGGTGCGCTATAAATCAGGGGCACCGTACCGCGAAAGTTTGACGTGATTGCCACCTGGGAAATGTCACCAAGCGTTAATCGATGCGCTTCACGCAGATCCAGGATCCCATCGATCGTTCTATGCGTGGCGTAGCATAAGGGGTATTTCTTTATCTCAATGCCACTAGTACACAATTCGAGATCGTCAACCCCAATCTGATCAAGTGATTCCAGCAGAGACTCTTCGTTTGCGTAGAGCGACATGAACCCGTACTGACCATTAAGTGCTTTCGGCGAGCTGTCAAATCCTGCTCTGGCGAGCATGACCGCCTTAACGGCGCAGCCGGCAGCATGACCGGCCTGAAAGGACTTTGCCATCGTGCCGAAGTTGGCCCGGGTCCCTGATGTTTGCGCCACTGCGAGCCCCAACGCATTGGCCACCTGTTCTGGCGACAAGCCAAGCAAATGCGAGCATGCCGCGGTCGCCCCCAGCAACCCGACCGTTGATGTCGCATGCCAGCCCACAGCGTAGTGATCACCCACCATCGGTCGAGAAAGACGAACGGTCACTTCAAAGCCAACGGCATAGGCTGCAGCGAGCTGCGCACCCGATCTGTCGAAGGCCTCTGCCAATGCCAACAACGCCGGCAAAATGACAATACTCGGATGGCCGCGCATGGGGGAACTCACATCATCAAAATCAAGAACATGCCCCGCAATGCCATTGTAGAATGCCGCATCCTCAATGGGTAACGATCCCTTCGGCCCCCACAGCGTCGATTCAAGCTGGGCTCGACGCTCATCCAAATAATTGCGCGCGATTACTGCTGCTTTATCATAAAAACCAGCATATGCACAAGAAACTGTATCAATTAACGCCCTTCCAGCAATTGCATAATGAGCCGCCTGCAGGGATTCCAAGCTGAACCCCGCCGTAAAACGTCCTATCACCAAGCTTGCGTCAGACCAGGCCTCGTGCTTTTGATTACTCATTTGATGCTCCTATTATTAATTCATTCCTTTTATCGGCACATCGCACGCGCGCGTTCGTAGCTTTTATCACCATACGTCGGTGACCAGCCTGCGTAGCGCTGCTTCGTGGCCAGCTAATTCCCGCTGCCTGTCTGCGTTGAAATTGGTGAGTGATAATTGAACGATAGGTAGTAAGTGCTCCTGAGACACACCCAGGTCACGCAAACGCGTGGGAAGCCCCATTAAAGAAAATTCGTTCTCGAGATAGTTGATCAACTGCTCCTGTTTCGCCGACATAGCAACATCGCCATCAGCAATAGCCAACGCATTACACATGTTCTCAATCACATCGGGGCAAAGATACCCAAACTGTGCGATCGCGGGGATGGTGAACAGCGCATTTGCGCTGCCCTGGTCCACTGTCTTGACCAGACTAAAAGTCGCTGCCACCAAGGCGTACACGACCCGCGCTATCCAGTGTGCGTCAAGCGGACGTCCTCCATCCTCTTCGTCTCTATTTTGTAGCAATGCTGCAGCACAAATATCAATTCGGGCAGCCGCGTTCTGCGGGCGCTTTAGCCCCGGCATCGCCCTGCGGGAAAGCACAAAGGCCTGACGTCGCTGACCTTCAACCAGTGGATTGGCAGTGGACAATGTCCCCATATTCATTAATGCACGCCAGTAGACGGATAGACCGGTTGAAAACGCGAGAGATGAAGGAGCGGTCAGTAATGCTGTTGCGTCCCAGAAAATGGCGACGGGACGAGTCTTCGGATCAAAAAATTCAAGCCTCCTGCCCTTTTCAATATCTTTTAATGCCGCGCCGCCCCGATTCTGCGCACTGGTGCCAGCAGTAAGCACATTGATAATAGGCAGTTTAGGCGCATTCAGCCGAGGGCTGATGGGTGGACCGTTCGCTGGGTACTGCGTGGCCAAATCCTCGACATTACCCTGTTCGGCCAGCAGTATCGCTATTACGCGTGTTGCTTTGATTACGCTGCCTGCGCCAATGGCAATCAGAATATCGGGCTGACACTCATGAGAACGCGCTACTGCCGCCTGAACATCTAGCAAGGGCGCATCCTTGCCTATCTCACTAAAGACGCCCACCAGCCGATCCCCGAGCAATTCGCAGATCATTGGGATGAGACTGGTTTTGGCAGCAACACTGCGTCCGCAGAAAACCAATGCCCGGCGCGCACCTACCCGGTCAAGCTCGGAAGGTAAACGGGCAAGCGCATGTTCTCCGGAATGAACTCGGACAGAATGACTAACCGATGAGAATGTATATGACGCAGGCATTTTTCGCTTATCCATTATCCATATAAACAATTGTTCCGCTTAGACTGAAGGCAGCCCATTACGCAACAGATCCCGGGCAATAACCCAGCGATGCACTTCACTTGGTCCTTCGACAATACGCAGCACCCGGACCATACGGGAAATGTATTCAAGCGGCAATTCCTTGGACACGCCCATGCCACCAAACACCTGTATCGCCCGATCCACTACCCGTGCGATCATTTCGGTTCCTTGCACCTTGACAAGAGAGCCGTCCCTGCGCACGTCCGTGTCCCCGCGATCGAGCTTCCAGGCAAGGCGGTACACCATCATTTTTACCATTTCAAGTTCTTGATAGCTGTCTGCGACCCACCATTGGATGGCTTGGCGGTCCGCTAGTGGAGATCCGAAAGTCACGCGCGTATTCGCCTGCTCTATCATCATTTCCAAACAGCGTGTTGCCAATCCTATACACCTTGCGGCAATTTCCAAACGACGAACCCCCAGACGCTTGGACATCGGCGCAAACCCTCGGCCTACCTCACCCAGTACTTGAGAATCATCGAGCTCCACATTATTGAAAACCACTTCGTAAGGATGGTACTCGCCAATCATGGGA
>JBOIGK010000251.1:0-1923 GCA_050742695.1 Advenella sp.
CACGAGCAGCAAATCTGCGTTCCGGTTAAGGGAATAATCGGTCATTGTGTTACCTTTGAATACGGGGATCAAGCCAGGTCTGAACGGTGTCGACCAGCAGATTGAGCAGCACGAAAAAAATCGCCATTATCAGGATCGTGCCTTGCAGCAGAGGAAAATCTCGCTGAAACACGGCTGAATTGAGCAGAAACCCGGCTCCCGGCCATGAGAAAACGGTTTCGATCAGAATCGAGCCGCCCAGCAGATAGCCCAGTTGCAGCCCCATCACGGAAAGGGCCGTTGGCGCCACGTTCTTGACCAGATGCATGAACATCCGACCGCGGCCCAGACCACGCGCCTGCAGCCCGACCATGAACTCTCGCGACAGAATATCGCTGACAAGGGCACGTATGGTACGGGCCACGATTCCCATGGGAATCACTGACATTGTGATTGCAGGCAGGATCATATATTGCACGTGGTCCCAGTCCCAGCGCCATCCGGTGCCATCGCCCGCAGCGGAACCCGTCGCGGGGAACCAGTTCAGGTACACCGAAAACACAATGACCAGCACCATGCCCAGCCAATAATGCGGAATACTGACGCCGAAAATAGAAGTCAATGATGCCAGCCGATCCCATATGGAATTTCTGGCATAACCGGAAATCATGCCGAATACGACCCCCAGCGAAAAACCGATCAGCACGGCGATCACGGCCAATCGCAACGAATTGCCCACCGCCGCAATAACCTCTGCGGCCACGGGGCGACTGGTCGCAATGGACATACCAAGGTCGCCATGTAATGCCCGCCACAACCAGCTCCAGAACTGAATCAGAAATGGCTGGTCAAACCCGTAGATGCTCATCATCTGGCTGCGCAAGGCTTCAGAGGCGTCGGGAGGCATGACGGAAATCAGTGGGTCGCCGGGAGCGATATGGATCAGGGAGAAGCACAGGAACGCCACTCCCAGCAATACTGGCAACGAATACACGAGCCGTCTCAGAAAATACATCATGATAATCAGGCTTCAAAAAGAGGGAATAAGGGTAGCGCCGACCACTGTCGTGGTCGGTCAAATCACTCCTTGGACATGGTCGCAATATCAATGAACCAGCTTTGTGGCTGGACTACGCCCTTGACCTTGTTGGAAATGGCTCTGGGGCCGACATCATGCGCCACATAAAGAAACACGGCTTCGTCTACCATCCGGGTATGCAGCTTGGCCAGAGCAGCATCGCGCTGTGCCGGATCAAAACTGGTGCGCGCCTGACGGATATAGTCGTCGAACGTGTCGTCGATCACATAGCCCCAGTTATTCGAAACGGGCGGCAACGCTTTGCTGCTGGCAAAACGCACCATGGCAAAGAACGGATCCATAGTTGCCGCACTAACGTTGGTCGCCTGTGCTCCATGTGCACTGGCGTCCTTGGCGCCCAGGCGCCAACTGTTGAACAGGGTATTCCATTCAACAACATCGAACTGAACATCGAAAAAGCACTCTTTCAAATTCTGCTGTATGTACTCATTCATCGGCAGCGGCTGCATCTGACCCGAACCCGACGCTGAAATCTGCACTTTGACTTTGACCGGTTTACTCTCGGAGAAACCGGCCTCTTGCATCAGCTTGCGCGAAGCGTCCGGATCATATTTGATATCGAATGTCGGTGTGCCCCACCAGGGACTGGATTTGGCTACAACGCCCTGCGCCGGCGCCATCAGGCCGCCCAACATGCCTTTCATGCCCTCGCGATCCACGCAAAGGTTGGCTGCCTGCCGCACCCGCTTATCAGCCCAGGGCGAGCCTTCGGTCAGGGAAAACTGCCAAGGCCAAATATGCGGTTGTACATTTGTATAGATGGTATTGCCACGTGCCTTGATAGGCTCGAGCGCATCGGGTGCCGGCGCCTCTATCCAGTCCACCTGTCCCGACATGAGCGCAGC
>JBOIGK010000252.1:0-14596 GCA_050742695.1 Advenella sp.
GATAACGCCCAGGTCGGTTCCATCAGAATAAAACGCTGATACGGGAATGGTTGCGACGCCGAATTCTTCGATCAGCTTGCGCACCAGTTGCACGTCCGACAAATAACTGAAGTGCTGGAAGCGGGCAAGCATGAAAAAACCGCCCTTGCTCGGCAAAAGTTCGAACTTCGAACCTTTGAGCGCATGAGCCAGCAGATCGCGCTTTTCCTGATAGATGGTGGACAGGTTCAGATAATGATTGGGCGTCTCCATCATGGCCGCCAGCGCATACTGCATGGGCGTATCGGCGCAATACATGAGAAATTGATGAATCTTGCGTATTTCAGCCGTGATTGCCGCGGGCGCGACGCAATAGCCGATACGCCATCCTGTTACATGAAACGTCTTGCCAAAGGATGTTACCACCACGGCACGCTCACGCAGCCCCTCGTAACGGGACATGCTGCGGTGAATGTCCTGATCGAATACCACGTGCTCGTAGACTTCGTCGGACAGAATGATGATATTGGTGTCTGCGACGATATCCTGCAGCGCGGTGACATCGGCGTCCGAGAGTACAGCGCCGCTGGGATTATGGGGCGAATTGATGATAATCATGCGCGTACGTTCATTGACTGCATCGCGCACCGCATCCCAGTCTATACCATAGGCCGGTGGCAGCAGCTTGATTCCCACCGGCACGGCCCCTTGCAACTTGACGATCGGCGCGTAGCTGTCAAAACACGGCTCGAAATAAATCACCTCATCGCCCGGGTGGATCAGTGCCGCAATGGCGCAATAAAGCGCTTCGCTGGCGCTGCCCATGACGGTCACTTCGTTGAGCTCATCATAACTGTGGCCATACAGCAGCTGGATTTTTTCAGCAATTTTGTTGCGCAATGGCTCAATGCCAATCATGGGGGAATATTGATTGTGCCCTTCGGACATGGCGTCGATGGCATGATCGATCAGTTCCGGCGCACAAGGGAAGTTGGGCGCACCCTGCGCCAGATTAATGGCCTGATGACGTTCGGCAAGATCTCCGATAACGCTGAAAACAGTGGTGCCTACGGCGGGGAGCTTCGAACGGATCTGCATGATCGTTACCTGATAAACGAAATGAAAAAAACCGGCCGCCCGGGCCGGTTGCGCTTGTTGCGCTCTCGACCTATTTGGCGACCCAGTCGGCGTTAAAATATTTTTGGGTAAGTTTGCTTATCGTACCATCTTTCTTGAGGGCATCAATCGCACCGTCAAGGCGCTTTTTAAGTTCATCATTGCCCTTGCGTATACCGAAACCGGTGCCAACGCCCAATACCGAGGTATCGTCAAGCGGTGCGCCCGTCACCTCGTAGTCTTTGCCTTCGGGTTTTTCCAGAAACGCACTCACCGCGCTTGGCGTTTTCTGCACAGCCGCCTGAATGCGATTGCTTTGCAGATCCTGATAAATCTGATCCTGTGAGGCGTACGAGACAATTTTTACACCTTTGGGCGCCCAGTGCTTCTTAACGAAGGCTTCCTGCGCCGATCCCTGCAATACCCCGACAACGGTGGATTTCAGACTTTCCGGTGTGGCCTGCAGACCCGATCCCTTTTTAGCGATCAGCTGGCTTGGGACATCGTAAATGGGTACAGTAAAGTTGATCACTTTCTGGCGCGGCGCGGTAATATTCATTGCCGAGTTGATGTAATGAAATTTGCGTGCATTCAGTGCAGGGATCAGCCCGTCAAAGCTGGTCTCGACCCATTCGCACTTGGCCTGCAACTTGGCACAGACCGCATCATTGAGCTCGACGTCAAAACCGACCAGTTTGCCATCCGGCGTTTTGCTTTCAAATGGCGGATACAGGGCTTCGACGCCCACTTTGAGCACTTCCTGAGCAAAGGCAGGTGCGCCAAACGCGCTGGCGGCCAATACGCCTGCCGCGATAAGGGTTTTGATATTCATAGCTTGCCGACCTTAAAAATGAGAAAACCTCTGATAAACAGAGGTTTTGAACCAGGATATGACGCACTCTCATCTACAGCGAAACCGCATGCATACCTGTTTTTTTGTGCGCCCTGGCGCCTGCCCTTTGGCAGTCGCCCTGCGCCAGAATTGAAAAACCAGCCTCTGGCGCAAAAGCCTACTCTTAATTTTTGGTTTGATCAACCAGTTTGTTTTTGGCGATCCAAGGCATCATGGCACGCAGTTTTTCGCCGACCACTTCGATGTCTGATTCGGCATTGATGCGACGACGTGAAGTCAGTGTCGGTGCACCGGCAGCGTTTTCAATGATGAAGCTCTTTGCATATTCGCCTGTCTGGATGTCTTTCAGAACATCACGCATGACTTGTTTGGTTTGGTCAGTCACAATGCGCGGGCCAGTGACGTACTCACCATACTCGGCATTATTGGAGATGGAGTAGTTCATGTTGGCAATACCACCTTCGTAGATCAGGTCAACAATGAGCTTGAGTTCGTGCAGGCATTCGAAGTAGGCCATTTCAGGCGCATAACCGGCTTCCACCAGGGTTTCGAAACCGGCCTTGATCAATTCCACGGCACCGCCGCAAAGCACGGCCTGTTCGCCGAACAGATCGGTTTCGGTTTCTTCACGGAAGTTGGTTTCAATGATACCGGCGCGGCCGCTGCCGATTGCGCTGGCGTATGACAGCGCAACATCACGCGCAGCACCGGATTTGTCCTGGTGCACGGCGATCAGGGAAGGTACGCCGCCGCCTTGTGAGTAGGTGCCGCGAACGGTGTGACCTGGCGCTTTGGGCGCAATCATGATGACGTCGATATCGTCACGGGGCACAACCTGGCCGTAATGAACGTTAAAGCCATGAGCGAAAGCCAGTGCTGCGCCAGCCTTGATGTTGCCATGAACGTGTTCTTTGTAAACCTGGGCGATGTTTTCATCGGGCAACAGGATCATGACCAGATCGGCCGTTTTGACGGCGTCGGCCACTTCTGCCACTTTCAAACCGGCATTGGCAGCTTTATTCCATGATGCGCCATTTTTGCGCAGGCCAACGGTGACGTTGATGCCGGATTCATGCAGATTCAGTGCGTGGGCGTGGCCCTGGGAACCGTAACCGATAATGGCAACATTTTTCCCTTTGATCAGGGACAGGTCACAATCTTTGTCGTAAAAAACTTTCATTTAAAGCCTCAAGAATTTAGTTAAATTTGTTTGAATGTCTGCTAACCGCGCTTACCACCAGATTACATCACCCGCAGGATACGTTCGCCGCGCCCGATACCGGACACGCCTGTACGAACAGTTTCCAGGATCGCACTGCGATCCAGCGCAGACAGAAACGCCTGGATCTTTTCCTGCACACCCGTCAGTTCAATTGTGTAGGACTTATCGGTCACATCCACAATATGCCCCCTGAAGATGTCGGCCAGGCGCTTGATTTCTTCGCGCTCCTTGCCCACTGCACGAACCTTGACCAGCATGAGTTCACGCTCGACGTGAGCCCCTTCGGTCAGATCGACTACTTTAACCACATCGACCAGCCGGTTCAAGTGTTTCGTGATCTGTTCGATGACATCGTCGGAGCCCGCAGTCATGATTGTCAAACGCGATAGCGTCGCGTCTTCGGTTGGCGCAACAGTGAGCGTTTCAATGTTGTAGCCCCTGGCCGAGAACAGGCCCACCACGCGGGACAGCGCACCGGGTTCATTTTCCAGCAGAATGGAAATAATGTGTTTCATGGTTTCCCCTTACAAGTCTTCTGAACCGAGCAACATTTCGGTCAGGCCCTTGCCTGCCTTGACCATTGGCCAGACGTTTTCAGTCCGGTCAGTGATGAAGTCCAGGAAGACCAGACGGTCTTTGTGCTTGCCGAAAGCTTCCTTGATGGCCGGCTCGACATCTGCCGGCTTATCGATCTGAAGGCCGATGTGGCCATAGCTTTCGACCAGTTTGACGAAGTCGGGGATCGAGTCCATGTAAGACTCGGAGTAGCGCGACTGATAGTCGATTTCCTGCCATTGGCGTACCATGCCCAGATAACGGTTGTTCAGGCACAGCACTTTTGGCGTGAAATGATACTGCGTGCAGGTAGCCAGCTCCTGGATGTTCATCTGGATAGAGGCTTCTCCGGTCACGACAGCAATTTGCGCATCGGGATGCGCCATCTGCACACCCATGGCATATGGCAGG
This sequence comes from Advenella sp., assembly GCA_050742695.1. GTDB lineage: Bacteria > Pseudomonadota > Gammaproteobacteria > Burkholderiales > Burkholderiaceae_B > Advenella. The sequence continues at coordinate 4,137 of JBOIGK010000252.1, forward strand.
CCGACACCCATGGTGCCCAGCCCGCCCGAGTTGATCCAGCGGCGCGGATGGTTGAATCGATAGTATTGCGCCGCCCACATCTGGTGCTGGCCCACGTCCGAGGTAACGAAGGCATTGCCTTCGGTAACCTTGCACAGGGTTTCGATGACAAATTGCGGCTTGATCAGCTCACTGCCATAATCGTATTTCAGGCAATCGCGACCACGCCATTCGTTGATCTGCTTCCACCAAGCCTGCAGCGAGCGGCTGCTTTTTTGTTCGGCCAGTGCGTCTGCAACCAGCGGGTTCATTTCCTGCAGCACTTCCCTGACATTGCCCACGATGGGAATATCAACCTTGACCCGCTTGGATATGGACGATGGATCGATATCGATATGAACGATCTAGCGCTGGGCCTGTGAAAAGTGCTTGGTATTGCCGATCACCCGATCGTCAAAGCGCGCACCCACAGCGATCAGCACATCGCAGTTCTGCATGGACATATTGGCTTCATACGTGCCATGCATGCCCGGCATGCCCAGATACTGATCTGAATCCGGGTTCTGCGCGCCCAGCGCCATCAAAGTGGTGGTCACCGGTGCGCCGCTGAGCCGCACCAATTCGCGCAGTTCGTCGGAAGCGTCAGACAGAATGACACCGCCGCCCGCGTAAATCATGGGACGTTCGGCGCCGGCCAGCAACTGGGCTGCCTTTTTGATCTGCCCCAGATGCCCCTTGACCACAGGCGAGTAGGAGCGCATCTTGACTTCAGACTTGGGGGGCGCGTATTTGCACATGGTCATGGAGATATCCTTGGGGATATCGACCAGAACCGGACCAGGCCGGCCGGTGCGCGCAATGAAAAATGCCTTGCGCATGGTTTCGGCCAGGTCTTTGACGTCGCGAACCAGAAAATTGTGTTTAACGCAGGGTCGGGTAATACCGACCGTATCGCATTCCTGAAAGGCGTCTTCGCCAATGGCTTTGGTGGGTACCTGCCCGCTGATGATAACCAGCGGTATGGAATCCATGTAGGCCGTGGCAATACCGGTGACCGCATTGGTCAGGCCGGGACCGCTGGTGACCAGACACACCCCTACTTTGTTGGAGGAGCGCGAATAGGCATCGGCTGCGTGCACGGCAGCCTGCTCGTGTCGCACCAGAATATGCTTGAAGTCTTTCTGTTTGTAGATTGCGTCGTAAATGTAGAGCACCGCGCCACCAGGATAACCGAAAACGTGCTCGACGCCCTCTTCGGCCAGGCAGCGCACGACGATATCGGCGCCATTGAGTTCCATGTTATTTCCTTTCATAACCAGCATTCCCGCGTTGATCGGTCCTGTAACCTGGGCTTTGGCGGGATCCGTCAACATCTGCAGCGCTTTGTTCCTCACGGAGGAACGCCACCTGCAGACATTGATGTACCAGCCTGGCCATCAATCTGGGTCTGCGCGCACACTGGGTGCGGGAGAGTTCGAAATGGAGACGTTTATTCACGCTTTTGGCACGAATAACCGCTATTGTTCGTTAAGTTTAAGGCGCACTGCAATTGAAGCGGGTAGCTAAAACAGGGTGTCCGTAGATACCGGCGACGGATTGTGCGCAGGTATAGTCCTCAAATGTACCGCATTGCAACACCAAACGCAATCGGGAATATTCATTATGCACAAATTTATTGTCGGCCGACGGTACAATAGGGTTCTTTGCTGTGTCGCCTCTTCGGACTCTGCCTGTCGCCTGCCCGCAATCGGCACTCGGGAGCCTGCGTCTTTTCACTGGTTTGGTGTATGGATATTCGCGCGGAAAATTTCGTCAAATTCTTCTACAGTTCCAATTTTTTTCATGGAACGCGCCAGGCCACGGGGGTGCTGCTGCCGGTACTGGTGCTGGCCGGGTTTTTCAACGAACCCATGATAGGGGTGGCGCTGGCCACCGGGGCCCTGTGTCCGGCCATTATCGATCAGGTAGGCGGCACCAAGCGCTCGCGCCTGAATGAAATGCTGGGTGGTATCGTACTGGGACAGATCTCGGGATTGATCACCGGGCTGGCAAGCCCCTATCCTGCCCTGCTCTGGCTGGTGGTATCGGCCCAGGTATTCTTCTATTCCATGCTGTCGGTCTATGGCCGGCGCGGGGGGCTGATCGGGTTCGGATGTTTGCTGCAGATGATGCTGTCCATGCACACTCCAATGTCGGTCGGCGAGGCGCTCACCCATACCAGCTACACGGCCATGGGCGGTATTTTCTACATACTGTACAGTACATCCATCAGTCACCTGTTCAAGCTGCGCGAAGAACGGCAAACCCTGGCCGCCGCTCTATATGCCACGGCATCTTATGTGAGTACGCGTGCCGATTTCTACGACACGCACAAAAACCTGGACGACAGCTATCGACGACTGATTCCGCAAATGATCGCAATGACCGAGCAGCACCAGAGCGCACGTGATGTCGTGCTGCGTAACCTGCCCCGCGACAACGACGCCAGCGACCAGCAGCGCATTTTGCTGTGGAATGTCTTTATCGACATGATTGCCCTGCTCGACACCATGGTGGCGTCGCAGACCGACTATGCCACCTTGCGTTCACGCTTCCAGGATCACGACATCCTGCTATTCATGCGCGACACCCTGTTCAAGATCAGTCGTACCCTGAACCGGACCGCCTATAGCCTGGCGCGCAACAAACCGGTGGATTATCGCAACAGTGTCAGGGCGGAGTTGCGCGCCATGGAATATGAACTGCTGCAACTGAAACAGGACGGCATCCAGCGCACAGAACCGGAAACCTATCTGCTGCTGGTGCAGATTGTGCGGCGCCTGCGTAATGCCAGCCGGTTCGTGGACCGGATTGCCGATAATCTGCGCGGCATGCGGCTTGAGCCAGTCGATAGCCTGAAGCGCGATAACTCGCTGCGCCGTTTTATTACGCCGCAAGCCATTACCCTCACCCCCTTCAAGCGCAATCTGAATCTGAACTCGTCCATTTTCCGCTACGCCTTGCGCACCACATTCGTAGTCACCCTGGTGTTGCTCATTTCCACGGTCGTCAGTCTGGTCTATGGACACTCGGAGATTGTGCGCGCATTTACCTCGCACAGTTACTGGATCATCCTGACAGTGCTCATTATCATGCGGCCCGGGTTCGCGCTGACTCGCCAGCGCACGATCGGTCGCCTGGCCGGCACGCTGGCCGGCTGCCTGATCACCATTGCGCTGTTTAACCTGACCAGCAATCCGTTTATCCTTATTGCAATCATGATTCCGGCGATGGTGCTGGGCAATGCTTTCGTATTGACCAACTATCCGCTGAGCTCGTTGTTAATGACGATCTATATCCTGATCGCCTTTCACTTCCTGAGTCCGGGCAACCTGCTGATCATCGGCGAACGCGCGCTGGACACCCTGGCCGGTTGTGCGCTGGCCTTTGCCTGCGGCTCGATTCTCCCCTGGTGGGAAAAGCAGCGCATCATGCCGCTGGCGCAGGAGGCCATAGCGGCAGCGCATGATTATATTCTGGCCGTGCAGGCGTACATCACTTCGGTTCACGCCGACCCGGAGCAGAAAGTATCAACGGCCGACAACGAACGCTATGTGCAGGCGCAACTGTCTCGCAAAAATATGCACACGGCCTTTGGCGCGTTCGCAGACAGTTTCTATCGGATGATGAACGAACCCAAATCCAAGCAGATCCATATTAAGGAACTGAACACGATTCTGGTGCAGACCGACGCGGTGGCCAGTCAGATCGCCGCGATTGCGCCAGTCATGGCCAGCCTGGACAACATACCGCCCAATATGCAGCAGACCCTTACCAACGTCTCTGATTTGCTGGACAAGAACGCGCAGTCCATTACCGAAGCGCCATCGCAAATTGAAACCGAGGGCCAGTACGGCAGCCTGGTTTTTCCGCTCAAACAGATGCAGCAGGCCGCGCTGCGCATCCGCCAGCAGGCGACCAATATTGGCTTGATGTAATCGAGCTACCCTGTCGGCAGGATCGGGCAGTCTGCCCGCAGGTCGGCATGAGCGCATTCACACATGGCGCATCGCTTATCGTTTATCGCTTATCGTTATTAACTGAGCTGCATGTCGCCACGCTACTGCGCCCTGCCCCATGCCGGACGGCGGCCAGGCTCCATGCGTGAGCGAAACCCATGGCCGTCTATTCGAACAGCCGCTCGTCCACTTTAAGGGCGCCGGGCCAGAAATACAGGATCGCCGACACCAACTGGATTGCAATCATGATGCCCCAGCCGGTCAAGTGCGCCACAGCAGGATAATGACCATCCGTTGCAGGCCAGAAATCCAGTACGAACCCAACGCCAACTTGCATGGAAAAAATGCTGATGAAAAAAATCATGTTGAAGGCGGTCGTCACACGACCCACAACCTTGCGTGGAAAGACCTCGGCCAGCAAGGCATAGGCAAGAATACATCTGGCGGCAAGAAACCCATAAGTGCCCCAGATCTACGCCGGCGAGAGGGGTACCCTGAGCAGGATCAACAATTGTACCAATACGAACAGCGTCATTCCCAGCCCGCAAAAGGCACGCAAACCCAGGCCGTAGCGTTCGATGCGGCGCGCCACCAGACCGGTGATGACCGTGCCGGCCACCATGGTCAGCCCCAGCATGGACACCAGGCTGTCGGCCTGGCGCGCCGTCAATCCGGAGACGTCGGTCAGATACGGTTTGACCCACAGCGATTGAGCCGCGTAGAAGGCGCCGCCCACTGCGCAGGGAAACGGCACCACGCGCCAGAATACCGCATTCTTCAGGATAATACGAACACCATGAATTTGCTTGGATACCGGCTCGTGCGGTGCCATCCGCTGCTTCGATTCGGGCACCAGCAGCCAGATGACGACAGCCACGGCAATCGTGAAAACAGCCATGCCTATGCTGACTTCCCGCCAGGTGTAGTGCGTCAGCAGCACCGCCAACGGCGTGCCGACCACCACCCCGCCCATGCCGCCGAGCGCCACCATCAAGCCATTAAGTAGCGGCCAGCGCGAGGACGGAAAATTCTGGGCAATCGCCAGGAAACCGGCGCCAAGGCAGACCGAAACACCCACGCCGATCATGATGCGGCCGATAATCAGACCCTGCATAGTGTCTGTCATGCCGTAAAGCACTGTCCCTGCCGCAGCCACCAGCAGCAGGACGGCATCGGTGCGACGTGCTCCATAGCGGTCCAGCGCCAGCCCGGCAGGAAGCTGGGCCAGGGCAAAGCCGATAAAGTAAAAACTGGTCAGCAGCCCCAGGTCGCTGGCCGTCAGATTCATTTCGCGCGACAGGAACGGCGCAAAGCCGATATTCAGGCCACGATACACATAGGACAGGAAGTAGCCCAGCGCAAAAAGTACAAAAATCCTTATTGCAGCCTGACGGCTCATTGTTTTCTCCGGAAGACCAATTTGTCTTCCGTGGACTCCTCGGCGGCAAAGGCATAACCTTCGACATTAAACTTTTTCAGGGCTGCCGGCGTTTTCGCTTTGGTCTCAATGGCAAACCGCGCCATCAGCCCTCGCGCGCGCTTTGCGTTGAAACTGATAATTTTGTAGACACCGTTCTTATAGTCCTGGAAGACACACTGGACAACACGCGCATCCAGCGCTTTGCCATCAACCGCTTTGAAATATTCTTCAGAGGCCAGATTGATCACGATGCGCGAAGTCTGATCGGCCAGGCGCTCATTCAGGTATTGGGCAATTTCCGAACCCCAGAACTCATACAGATTCTTGCCGCGGGCAGTCTGCAGGCGCGTGCCCATTTCCAGCCGATACGGTTGCATCAGGTCCAGCGGACGCAGCACGCCATACAGGCCGCTTAGGATGGCCACGTGTTCCTGGGCCCATGCCAGTTGTGATTCGCTCAACGTCGCTGCAGCCAGGCCTTCATACACATCGCCATTGAATGCAAGCACGGCCTGGCGTGAATTTTTCTGGTCAAACCTGGATTTCCATTCCGAGTACCGCTGCACATTCAGTTCGGATAACGCCGGGCTCAGCTTCATGAGTGCAGCGATATCGTCGGCACTCTTGGTTTTGAGCACTTTGATCAGCTCTGCGGAGCGTTTTATAAAAAGAGGTTGGGTATGGGTGTTGGTAGAAACAGGAGAGTCGTAATCGAGTTTTTTTGCAGGAGAAAGCAGGAAAAGCATGACGGACAACCTTGAATGGAATGTTTGATGAGTCTGAAAAAAACGCCGCTCCCGTCAGGTGCCCGGAACGTCGTCAATACATCATGGCAGATCGGGTCTGCCTGCCGGATACAGCCGCCCGGCAGGGCTTGACCTTGATCACTTAAGCTGCAGGGGCCAGGCGCGCCACACCACCCATGTAGGGACGCAATACCTCTGGGATGTCGATGCTGCCGTCGGCCTGCTGATAGTTTTCAATCAGCGCCACCAGCGTGCGTCCCACTGCCAGGCCGGAACCATTGAGCGTATGCAGATATTCTGTTTTGCCCTGTTCGTTACGAAAGCGCGCCTGCAGACGTCGGGCCTGGAACGCTTCACAATTGGAGACAGAGGAAATCTCGCGCCAGGTGTTCTGCGCCGGAATCCAGACCTCCAGGTCGTAAGTCTTGGCGGCGCCAAAACCCATGTCGCCTGTGCACAGCTGCATGACACGGTAAGGCAGCTGCAGCAACTGCAGCACTTTTTCAGCATGCCCGACCATTTGCTCCAGCGCATCATAGGAGGTTTCCGGATGGACAATCTGCACCATTTCCACTTTATCGAACTGATGCTGACGAATCATGCCCCGGGTATCGCGGCCGCCACTGCCGGCTTCAGAGCGAAAACACGGTGTATGTGCCGTCAGGCGCAAAGGCAGACTGGCGCCGGGCACAATTTCGTTCTTGACGGTAGCGGTTAGCGTAATTTCCGATGTGGAGATCAAATAAAGATCTTCCTTTTCTATCGGCTTGCCCTGCTGATCGGTCTGCGGTTCGTCTTCGCCGCCCTTGGTCACCCAGAACATATCGTCCTTGAACTTGGGCAACTGGCCGGTGCCCAGCAGGGTTGAACTGTTCACGATGTACGGCGTATAGCATTCGGTATAGCCATGCTCGTTCGTGTGCAGATCCAGCATGAACTGGGCCAGCGCGCGATGCAGGCGCGCCATGCCGCCACGCATGAAACAAAAACGCGCACCGGTGAGCTTGACTGCCGTATCAAACTCCAGCCCAAGGCGTTCGCCCACCGTCACATGATCCTGGGTTTCGAAACCTTTGGCTGGCGGCTCACTGTTATCGGTCACGTAACCGGCCTGGGTACCCAGCCAGCGCCGGACCTCGACGTTGTCGTCACTATCCTTGCCCTGTGGCACAGAGCTGTGCGGCAGGTTGGGAATCGTCATGAGCCAACCGTCCAGTTCACTGCGAATACCAGCCAGCTCTTCTTCCAGCGCCCTGAGTTTGCCAGGCAGTGCCTGTGATTCGGCCATTACGGCGCTGGCATCTTCTTTCCGCGACTTGAGCTGGCCGATTTGCTTGGCCAGCGCATTGCGCTGCGCCTGCAGGGTCTCGGTCTGGATTTGCACCTCTTTGCGCCGGGCTTCGAGTTGATTGAAGCGGGCCTCGTCAAAGTCGACGTTGCGACGCTTGAGCGCGGCGATGACAAGGGGAAGCTCTTTTCGCAGTAAAACAGGATCTAACATGATTTTTTCTGGTTTCGTGTGGGAGGAGTATAGGGTAATCATTATATACAGCTATACGCGCCCGGTGGGGCCACAGAACGAACAACGCGTGTCCGCAATCGGTTTTGCCAGAAAAAATCAGGTAATCTGCCCGAAAACAATTCGTGCTTACGGGCGTTTTCTTTGTCTACATTCCCGGTTTGGGCATCTCACCCTTGGTTGCCGGAACCACATTGCTATCGGTTTCCATACCTGACGAACTATGTTGCATGGGCATGGCGCCACCCTGCCCGGCGGGTTTGGCCGCACCAGACTTCATGTGCTCGCCGTGCCCTTTGTCCGACATGCTCATCCCGCTCTTGCCCTGGTGTTCGGGGACAACCTTGCTGTCCGCTTTCATATTGTTGGCGTGGTGCTGATTCGTACCGGACTCAGTAGGCTTCCATTTTTTACTTTTGCTCAGTTTTTCCCAGCCCGGCGTCGGCGCAGTTGTTGCCCCGGAATGTTGCGCAGGCTTCTGATCAATTTTGCTGTCGGCATTCACGTTCATGTCTGCTGCCATGCCTGAATGCATACCCAACGCCAATGTGATTGCGCCGGCCAGCGCCGCTATCATGGTATTTTTCATTCTGTTGCTCCTGTGATTGATGACGTAAGCTGCCGCGTATCAAACCCAGCTTCAAATTTCAAAATGCCAGTCAATGCGCGGTAGTCAGGACGACCGAAGATCGTTGCCGGTCATACCTAACTTACTCCTTAGACAACATAGTGGGGCCGTTTATTACATCTTCTTGCGAGATATTATGTAACTGTATTTCAGCTTAAAATCAAAAAAATACGCAAACCAGGATGAACCGGTGCGCTGCTGCGACACTGACCGCAAACGCAGATCCCCATCGGGGCTTGCAGCATGTGCAGCACGGGGCAAAGTGTCGAACGAAAAGCATCAGTGCGACGCATTGCCGCACGTTCAATCTGACTAGCGCTTTTTATTTTGCCGTGCCTCACGATCAAGCGAGCGCAGGTAATTGAGTTTTTCCATAATTTTCGTTTCCAGCCCCTGTTGCACCGGCCGATACCAGCCTGGTTCGCGCATGCCATCGGGCAGATAGGTCTCACCGGCAGCATAGGCATCGGGCTCGTCATGCGCATAGCGATACTCATGTCCGTAGCCCAGTTCTTTCATCAGCTTGGTAGGCGCATTGCGCAAATGGACCGGCACCTCGCGCGATTTATCCTGCTTCACGAACGCGCGTGCCTGGTTGTAGGCGTTGTACCCCGCGTTGCTCTTGGCCGCCACGGCCAGATAGATGACCGCCTGCGCCAGCGCCAGTTCGCCTTCCGGAGACCCCAGGCGTTCATAAGTAGCAGCCGCTTCGTTGGCCATTTGCATGGCGCGCGGATCGGCCAGGCCGATATCTTCCCAGGCCATACGCACAATGCGGCGCGCCAGATACTTGGGGTCGGCGCCGCCATCGAGCATCCGGGTGAACCAGTACAATGCGGCGTCCGGATGAGAGCCCCGTACCGACTTGTGCAACGCGGAGATCTGGTCATAGAAGCTATCGCCGCCCTTGTCAAAACGACGCAGATTCAGTGTGAGCGCGTTTTGCATGAACTCGGGGGTGATCTGCTTTACGTTTGCCGCAGTTGCAGCCGTACTGGTCTGCTCCAGCAAATTCAGAAACCGCCTGGCATCACCATCGGCGTAGCCGGTAAGCACCGCAACGGCCTGCTCGTCAAAGTCCAGGTCAATCGCGCCACTTTCTTTGGCGCGCACCAGCAGCTGACCCAGCTCCTCGTCCGACAGCGAGGTGAGCACATAGACCTGGGCGCGCGATAACAGCGCCGAATTGACTTCAAACGACGGGTTTTCGGTGGTAGCGCCAATGAAGGTGAAGAGCCCGCTTTCCACATACGGCAGGAATGCATCCTGCTGCGCTTTGTTAAAGCGATGCACCTCGTCCACAAAAAGAATGGTTTTGCGTCCCTGCGCCTGGGCGACCTGCGCTTTGACGACGGCATCGCGAATGTCTTTGACACCGCCGAGCACCGCGGAAATGGCAATGAAATGCGCATCAAAACCATCAGCCATCAGGCGCGCCAGCGTGGTTTTCCCCACGCCCGGCGGTCCCCAGAAAATCATGGAATGCGGACGACGCGCCTCGAACGCCACACGCAACGGCTTATCGGGCCCCAGCAAATGCGACTGCCCGATGACCTCGTCGATATTGCGCGGACGCAGTCTTTCGGCCAGCGGGGCATTCGCGCCCGCGCCAGCGCCATTGAACAGATCGCTATCGGAAAAATCACTCATAAATATATTGGGTTTCCAGAACCACTGCGCACGTCGGTGAACCACAGTATGTGCAAAAAGGGCCGTCGCAACGGCCCCTTGAACTGGACTGCGGTAAGGGCACAGACCCTTTGACAGTCTACATTTTAACGGTATCTACGCCAGCGGGGGCCTTGAACTGGTAGGCACTGGCTGGAATTTTCGCGTTGCTTTTGAAATTGCGCAATTTGATCGACGTAGTCTGTCCAAAAGAGTCCAGGATGATCAGTTCGGCCGGCAGGTTGTTGGCAAAGCCGATATCCACATGGGTCAACCCGGCGTCAGACACTTTGGGGGTTGCCCGCATCCACACCATGCCCTGGTTATCCGGCAACGCAGACAGCTTGAATGAATCGTCCAACGTACCGGAACCGAACAAAATGGCTGCAGGTGAAGCACCAACCGCTTTGCTCACCGGGCGTTCCGTAACCTGTCGCAGGTCAGGATCATATTGATAGACGGTTTTGCCATCCGAGATCACGCTTTGCGCATAGGGCTTGAC
>JBOIGK010000253.1:0-4476 GCA_050742695.1 Advenella sp.
GGCGTTGCCGCTGTATCCACTCCATGATGTGCGCACAATCGAAGGCAGGCTGGATGAGCTGGTTCGCGCCGCGCAGACCGACGCACATTGCGATGACTATTTGCTTGCCAGGCTAACCGATGATCACGCGATTCTTGATCCCATGGGAAAACTGCGAGCGGTCTATCCGAATTTGCTGCAAATGGAAAAACCCCAGCTTTACCAGGACGATACTGCGCCGCTGATGTCAGCCGCCAGGCTGCGCCGCGACGAGTTTTCGCTGTTTTGCGATTTTTTTGAACAGGTCAGCGGGCAGCCCATGACGCAGGCGCAAAGCGCAGCCATGCAGGATGTAGTCGATAACGTATTAAAAAGGGAAGCATAAATGGTTCCCTTGTATTTGCATCTGCAGGCCTTCGGCCCATTTGCCGGCGAACAGAAGCTCGATTTTACGCAGTTGGGTCCTAATCCGCTGTTCCTGATCAACGGCCCAACCGGAGCCGGCAAAAGCACCTTACTCGATGCCATCTGTTTTGCCCTGTATGGGGAGACCACGGGCGATGAGAAAGACCCCCGTTCGCTGCGCTCGGACCTGGCCGATCCGGCGACAGTGGCGCGCGTGGTGTTCGGCTTCCGCCTTGGGGGCAAGGTATATGAAATCCAGCGCCAGCCTGCGCAGCGGGTACCCAAGACCCGAGGCAGCGGCCTGCGGGAGATTGGCACCGAAGGCGTCATGCTTGATCTGACCGATGCCACGCCCAAGGTGCTTGTTGCAAAGAAGGCTGGGCAGATTACCGATTATGTAGAAAGCATCACAGGCTTGAAAGCTGAGCAGTTTCGCAAGGTGATGGTATTGCCGCAGGGCAAGTTTCGCGAACTGCTGCTGGAAACCTCGCTCAAGCGCGAAGCACTGTTTGCGCAGTTGTTCCAGACCGACATCTTCCGGCAGATCGAACTGCAATTGCAGGAGCGGGCCAAAGATATCCGCACCCGTCGTGAGGCCAATGAGCTGCAGATTGCCGGATTGCTTGAACAGGCCGATATTGCAGAGGAAAAGCAGCTTGTCGTCGATATTGCTGAACTGACCGGCGCCGAAATGATGGCAAAATCCCGCCGCACCGACGCCGTTGATCTGCATATGCGGGCACAGCGCAAGATCGAAGAGGCCCGACGAATACGCGCGCAGTTTGAACAACGCGATGCGCTGGCCGCGCAACTGGCTCAGCTGGATCAGCGCCAGGCCGCTGTTGCCGGGCACGAAGGGGCGTTACGGCAGGCCAGAGCTGCGGCACAGTTGCGACAATTGCATGATGGCGCCGATCAAATCAGCCAGCGTTTGACGCAGACCCAGGCGCGACTGGCCGATAGTCAGTTGCGGCTTAAGGCGCTTGCTCAGCAGCTGGCACAAGAGAAAGCAGACCAGGCAACCCATGCCATTGCCTACGAGCAGACCGCTGCACTCAATGTTGAACGCAGCCGCTTGCAGGCGCTCTTTCCTAAGGCGCAGGAGTGGCATCGCCAGCAGCAACGGCTGGTTACGCTGAATGCCGATCTGACCCAGGCGCGCCTTGCGCTACAGGCCCGGACGGCAGAGCAGCAAGCCAGGCTTGAGCGTATGGCGGACATGAAGCATGAGCACAAGGCATTGCATGAGATGGTGGCGGCACTGCCAGACCAGAGCGTGGCGGTGGCGCATAACAAGGCGCACCTGAGCGAGCGGCTAGCCTGTGACGCGTTGGCCGGTCGTCTGAAGGCGCTGCGCGACCAACAGGCCGCGGCGGCGAACGAGCAGGGCCTTCTACAGGATGCCTTGCGGTCAGCGCAGCGCGAACAGGACCGTCTGGAATTGGCCTGGCATCAGAATCAGGCCAGTCGGCTGGCTGCTCGCCTGCAGCAGGGGCTGCCGTGCCCGGTATGTGGTAGTGTGTCTCATCCGGCACCGGCGCCTTCGGATGGACACGAGATCAGCGACCAGATGCTGCGCCAGGCCAGGCAACTGGTACAGGAGGCAGGGCAGCGCCTTGCTGCTCACGAGGCCCGGATGACGCAACTGGCGCGTCAGTGCGACGAAGGGCAGATCGAACTGGATCAGCGCAGGCAAGCACTGGGACAGGATGCACACTCAGACCTGACGCAATTGCAAAGCAGATTCGAGGAGCAGGAAAAACAACTGCAGGCGAGCCAGCACGCGCGGCAAAAGCTGGATGGCGGCCTGCGTCTGCTGGCGGCGCTGGAACAGGATCAGCATACGCAGGAGCAGACCCTGGTGCAGCTTCGCACCCGTCTTCAGACATTGAGCGTGACGCATGGCAGCCAGCAGGCGACGTTGCGCATGCTCGAGCAGGAACTGCCAGAGCACAGTCGCGCCGAAGACCAACTGCGTTTGCAGATCGATGGTTTGACGCGGCAGATTGAAGAGCTGACCCAGGCATGGCGTCAGGCCGAGAACAAGGTTCGGCAGCGGCAGGACCAGATTCTGGGTTTGCAGTCTACGATCGCTGCGCTGCAGGAACAACTGGCGCAGGACAACCAGCTTCATATCGCGGCGATGCATAAGTATGAAGACGCCTTGGCGCGCAGCGACTTTGCTGACACCGGAAGTTGGCAGAGCGCGCAACGGGATGAGGCGCAATGTGCGGCGCTGCAAAGTACAATAGACAGCTATTACGAAGCGCTGCATCAGACGCGAGGGCGGTATGCCGAGCTGGGCAAGACGCTCGATGGTCTGATTCAGCCCGATCTTGATCAATGTCTGCGCGAGGAACAGGCTGCCGCTATGGTGGCTCAGCAAGCCGAACAGGCCTGGCAGCAGATTCGTGATCGCCTGTTGGCGCTCACCACCTTGCAGGACAGGTTGGTAAAAATCAGAACAAGCAGTGCGGCACTGGATGAAGAATATGCGGTGTACGGCACGCTCAGCGATGTTGCTTCCGGACGCCAGGGCAGCAAAGTCAGCCTGCAGCGTTTCGTGTTGAGTGTGCTGCTGGATGATGTGCTGATCGGCGCATCGCTGCGTCTGCGTAAAATGAGTCGCGGGCGCTATCAACTGATTCGCCGTGAGCAGGCGGGTCGTGGTGCCTCTGGTCTGGATCTGGATGTCATGGATGAGTACACTGGTCAGCAGCGTGCCGTTGCAACCCTGTCCGGCGGCGAATCTTTCATGGCGGCACTGGCGCTGGCCCTGGGCTTGTCCGATGTTGTGCAGGCCTATGCCGGTGGTATTCGTCTTGATACCCTGTTTATTGACGAGGGATTCGGCAGTCTGGATGCCGAGTCGCTGGAGCTGGCCATACGAACGCTCATTGACCTGCAGGCAGGGGGCAGGACGATCGGCATTATCTCTCACGTCAGTGAGCTCAAAGAACAAATGTCGTTGCGTGTGGACGTTATTCCACAGGTGTCGGGCAGCCGGATCCGCGTACAGGCGCCTGGGATTGTCGATACATAATTGTTGCACAGCAACTGGCCGTTCGTATCGGGCGATACAGCTCAGACCTCAGGTACGCGGTCGGCACGATACTACCCCCTATAGGCGGCAGGGATCGTGCCAGGCATATTGGGGACCGGGCCCGTTGGCGGCCCACTTGCGCGGGTGCACCAAAAAATCAAAAGAGGCCGGGCGAAATTGAGTAGAATAATGGTCTGGTCTCAATTTAAGTGATTGAAATTTCAGCTTTTTGTCAGAAAGATGGATTGAGCAGACCGTTAAACTACAGGCAGAATCAATATGCGAATTTTAGTAATCGAAGATGACAATATTCTGGGTTCAGCCCTGCAAGAGTTTCTGCGCGAACAGGGATATGCTGTCGATTGGGTCTCCAACGGGAGCCAGGTTTTTGGCGCGGTATCGGGCCAAGTGTACCAGTTGCTTCTCCTTGACCTGAATTTACCGGATATGAACGGGCTGGAGGTTCTCAAGCAACTGCGGGCGCAGGGGCACCAGGAGCCAACGCTAATTCTGACCGCCCGCGATGATGTCGAAGACCGGGTTGCCGGGCTTGATGCTGGCGCCGATGATTACGTGACCAAGCCGTTCGAACTATCCGAGCTTGCTGCCCGGGTGCGTACCTTTGCACGGCGCCAGTCCGGCCAGTCCAGTCCTGTCATAGAAGTGGGGCCGCTGCAGTTTGATACTGTCGGTCGGGAAGTGCGCGTCCATGGAGAGCGACTGAACCTGTCGGTGCGTGAATTGTCGGTGCTCGAAATGCTGATGGCCCGCCCCGGAAGAGTGGTAACCAAGCGACAGATCGTCAATTCGCTCTCGGCCTGGGATGCCGATTTCAGCGAAAATGCGGTCGAAGTCTATGTATACCGTCTGCGCAAGCGCCTGGAGGGCACCGGCACGTCAATCCAGACCGTACGCGGGTTTGGATATCTTCTTGAAATCGACGATGCGGCTGTCGCTGCGGTCTGAGAAAACATTGAACCTGCCCGGGCGATGCTCTAGAATCTGCGGCAGGACTTCTTTTTCTCTTATTCCATGACCAATCCCAAACG
>JBOIGK010000254.1:0-5074 GCA_050742695.1 Advenella sp.
TCGCAGCTCGATCTTCCCCAGCGATTACGAAGCCCTGATGCAGGAGCAGGCCGATATTCTGGTGCTGCATGAGGCGCCTTCCTGCAATCGCTACGGTTTTGCCGTGCTGGACCGTTTGGCAGTACGACTGGGCGCCACCCGTGTCTTCCACGGACACCATCATGACAGCTATGACTATGCGGCGCATTTTGAACGCATGGGATTCGCCGCGCACGCGGTGGGGCTGCGTGGGGTGCTCGACAGTAACGGGGCAGTTATCCGCGCCGGAGACCTGGACGGCAGCGGCGAAGACCGGGTAGCTGCGCTGCCGGACGCGCAGACATAACCGGTCCGGTGAAGACTGGGCTATGATATGGCTGAGTTCGGCTTGAAGATTGTTAACAGCAGGAGAGCGTAATGAGTACTAACGTGATTAAGGCCAGGGTAGAGGGCATGACTTGCGACAAATGTGTTGCGCATGTGACCCACGCGCTCGAGTCGGTGCCCGGCGTAGTATCGGCGCAGGTCAGTCTGGCGGGGGCATCGGCAGATATTGTTGCCAGTGACAGTGTTACCGCGCAGCAACTGGCCGATACGGTCAAAAGTGCAGGTTACGTTCTGACTGTCTGAGTGCAGCCGGCCTGACACCTCAACCGGAATTATCAGGCTATATGCAACAGATCAGGCGGCATATAAAAAAGCCGCTACATTGCCGTTGCGGCGTGTAGCGGCTTCGTTACCGAATCTGGTTGTGCTTGCGATAAGCAAGGGCAGTCAGATATCAATCGCGCCAGCGACGGCGATCATGGCGATCATAGTGGCGACCACGGCGACGGTCATCCCGATAGTCACGGCGACCACGGTCATAACGGTCATCGCTGTCCTTGAATACCTGGTTGCCAACCAATCCGCCCAGTGCGGCACCGCCCAATGTAGCCAGCGGGCTGCCGTCAGACAGCGCATAACCGGCACCACCGCCCAGTGCTGCACCGCCAACAGTTCCCAGGTCCCGATTTGGGTGACGGGTAGAGCAGCCTGCCAGAACGGCACCCATAAGTGCCACAAGACAGACTTTTTTTATCATTTGCGAGGTCATAGTAAACTCTCCTTATGGAA
Source organism: Advenella sp. (assembly GCA_050742695.1). Classification (GTDB taxonomy): domain Bacteria; phylum Pseudomonadota; class Gammaproteobacteria; order Burkholderiales; family Burkholderiaceae_B; genus Advenella. The sequence goes on from JBOIGK010000254.1 coordinate 1,096, forward strand.
TAACTATGGAGCTATCATAATCGCTTTGTTAGTACTGATGGCAAGTAAATGTATCGAAAGTTAGCTGGCAAGCCTGTTTGGAAATGGATTGAAAGTTTAAGCCTGCGGCCGTTGTTTTCATGTTGCCACACGCTGCCCGAGGTTACCGCCCGATGGCTGCCTGTTCGGCCATTATTGTGATTAAAAACCCCCCATTTACCACCGTATGTCAAAGGAGACACTATGATCCGGCTTTACGAACTCTGCGCCAGCGATCCCGACCTGGTATTTTCACCTTACTGTTGGCGCGTTCGGCTTGCGCTTGCGCACAAGCGGCTGCCGTTCGAAGGGCTTCCCGTCGGCTTTATGGATAAGGAAAAAATAGCATTTGCAGATTCGCGGCTGGTGCCAGTGCTTACCGATGGGGATATCGTAGTCAAAGAAAGTCTGGATATTCTGGAATATTTGGATCGCGCCTACCCGCAGGCGCCACTGGGTCTCGATAGCGATGCCGGGCGGGCCCGCGTCCGGTTTATTTCGGAACTGATTCTGCGTCATATTACGCCGGTCATTTTCAAGCCTTCTCTCTTGGCAATCTACCAGGCACAGCCGGAATCGGCCAAGGGTTATTTTCGGGAAAGCCGGGAAAAACGCTTTGGTTGTACGCTGGAGCAACTGCACGCGACGGCCAGCGCGAGCGAGGCGCACAAGGCCCTGGGAGCGCTGGAATCACAGTTGAAAAACATGCCGTATCTTGACGGCGCCCAGCCGGGGGCCACCGATTTTGTCGTCGTGTCGCACCTGATCTTCAGCTGGATATTCGGGTTTCAGTACTGGAAGGACGATTCGGCCGTGGGCCAGTGGTTCACCCGCCTGCTGCAGGCCTATGCAGAAGTGGCCGGCCCGATACAACGCCGGATCCATCCGGCGGCAGCCCAATACAGTCCGGCCTGATGTGCCAGCGAATGCGGCACTTCGTTGGCAATTCGGACTAAGGGGCGACGCGGGTCAAAGGGCAACCCGGACCAGACAAAGGGCATGTGAAAAAAATGGCGCGGGTTGGTATGGCGTTGTTTCGGCCCGGGGCACCGCAGTCAAGCGCTGCCCCTTGGCTTGCGCGCACCACGCTTTTCGTTGGTTATACCCGATAATGGCGGATAACGCTGCTTTAGGGTAAATGCAGCTTACGGATTGTCGATCGGGCATTGCATGAAGATCGCATGACCGGTCTGCGGTCCCAGCGTATAGGGCGCAAACCCCTGGCTGGTATACAGCCCTTTCCCTTGCGCATTACCATCGAGCACTTCGAGCGTGATTTTGCAGCAACCCAGGTTGCGCGCCAGCTGTTTGACGCGTGCCAGCAGTTGCTTGCCGACACCCTGGCCGCGATATTGCGGCATCACTGCAAAATCGTGAATATTGAGCAGCGGCTTGCAGGCGAAAGTGGAAAACCCTTCAAAGCATAGCGCCATGCCGATCGGCTCCTGGCTGTCAAAGGCCAGTATTGTGTACATATTGCTGCGTTTTTTGAGTGATGCTATCAGGTTTTTCTGGGTGTAGGCCGATAGCGGCTCGCCCCCGCCCATCGGGTCGGATGCGTAGGCATTGAGCACAGTCAGAACGGCGTTGGCGTGTTCTGGGTTGTCAAGATCCGCCGTAACAACGTCATACATGAGATCCCCCGTTTGCTTTTATTGAATATCTGCTGTTTTCAGGTCGATATAGCCAACCGGGTGCCGCAGAATGCCTGTGACACCGGTTTTCTGCATGAAGCCTTGATTGTAGAAGAACAATGGGAAAATAGGCATGTCTGCGAACAACACTTGTTGGGATTTTTGCAACAATTCCCATCTTCTTGCAGCGTCGGTTTCGTTTCGGGCGGTTTTGAGCAGCGTATCGAACTGGCCGTTGGACCAGCCAGTGCGGTTCATGCTTGAGCTGCTCACAAAACTTTCCAATGCGTTATAGGGGTCAGCATAGTCGTTGGTAAATGAGCTGCGGGAAAACTGCAACTTGCCGCCGCGCTGCTGGGTATAAAACACCTTGCTCTCAATGGCCTGCAGTTGCACGTCTACACCCAGATTTTCCTTGAACATGGCTTGCAGCGCCTGTGCAATTTTGCGGTCATCGGGGTTATTGATGTGGCTGAGTGTGACCGATGGCAGTGTCGTATATTTTTCGGCTTCCATGCCCTTTTTCAGTAATGCTTTGGCCTGGGTCGCATCGGTTTTGACAAAGCTGTTGCTGGTTTGGTAGAAGTCTTTGCCATCGGGGCCGGTGAACCCCGGGCTGACGAAAGCGTCGGCTGCCTTGCGGCCCTGTTTGACGACATAATCGACAATGTCCTGCCGGTTAACGGCCAGGGCGAAAGCACGCCGGATGTCGGCATTCTGAAACGGCGGCATCTTGGTATTGAAGCGATAGAAATATACGCCGGCCTGCGGCACGGTCATAAATTCCTTGCTGTCTTTTACTTTTTCGTAAAGGGCTGCCGGCAACGGAGAGGGCGTGGCATCCAGTTCGCCGGTGCGAAACATCTGGTAACTGGTATTGAGGTCGTTAATCATTACCCAATCGACGGCATCCAGCTTGACGGCATCTTTGTCCCAGTAGTTCGGGTTCTTTTCAAACCGCATGCTGCTGGCATGCTCCCATTGCTTGAGCATGAAAGGCCCGTTGCTCACATAACTGGCCGCTTCGGTGTGCCATTTGGGATTGGCCTGCGCCACCTTCTGGTTGACGGGAGCAACACCCGGGTTGGTCAGAATGTTCAAAAACGACAGGCTGGGGGCATTGAGTGTCACCTGCAGGGTGTGTGGATCCAGTGCCCGAACGCCAAGCGCGTCAGATTGGGCTTTGCCCGCATTGAAGTCTTGCGCGCCGACAATATCGTAGAGCAAAAAGGCGGCTGGCGAGGCGGTGGCCGGCCTCAGCAATTGGGTCCAGCCGTAGACAAAGTCGCCAGCTGTGACCGGCGAGCCGTCAGACCATTTGGCATTCTTGCGCAGATGAAATGTGTAGGTTTTCCCGTCTGTAGAGACATCCCATTTTTCTGCCGTGGCGGGGGCCGCATTATGTTTTGCGTCCAGGCGCACCAGGCCTTCCATCAAATTGTTCAGCGGTTCCCAGGAAATCAGATTCAGGCCAAGGGCCGGATTCAGCGACGAGGGTTCTTCCACATTATTGAGGCGCAACACTTTTTCGGCGTGGGACAGGGTTGGCAGGGCAACGCCCAGTGCGGCAGTCAGCAGCGCCGTAGACAGCAGATTGTTCATGGCAATTTCCAAACGTGTGATCCCTCGACGGAATCTAATGTATGCAAACATACCTGAAAATGAAAGCGTCGTGGGCGCAAACGGGTCTGTCGAAACAACCGTATCAGATTTCGCCCACCGCCAGGGAGGTCTGCGGGGCGCGGGCATCGTGCAGCCAGCAGCGTACCGAACCCTGGGCAGGCAGGGCCGTAGCAGGCGGTGCGATCTGGTGGCAGACGCGCATGGCATGCCGGCAGCGTGCGGCGAAAGCGCAGCCTGCGGGCGGGGCAAACAGATCGGGCGGCTGGCCGGCAATAGCCTTCAGGCTGGCGGCCGGCATGTCCAGACGCGGCACCGATGCCAGCAGCGCACGGGTGTACGGATGGGCGGGCTGGGCAAATAGCGCATGGACCTCTGCAGTTTCGACGCATTGGCCGGCATACATGACCGTGACCCTGTCGGCGATGCCTGCGACAACGCCCAGGTCATGGGTGATCAGGATGATGGCAATGCCGGTGCGCGCCTGGATGTCTTTGAACAGCGCCAGTATCTGGGCCTGGATGGTGACATCCAGCGCCGTGGTGGGTTCGTCTGCAATCAGCAGGTCGGGATCGCACATCAATGCGATGGCGATCACGATACGCTGACGCATGCCGCCGGAAAACTCATGCGGGAACTGTTTCAGCCGCTGCTGTGGGCTGGATATGCCCACCAGTTCAAGCATCTGTATGGCGCGCTCCCTGGCC
>JBOIGK010000255.1:0-3926 GCA_050742695.1 Advenella sp.
CCAGGCCACCGCCTGCTCCACCATTTTGCGGCCAGCATCATCCAGACCGGCACATACGGCATTCATCCATGCGTTGTCCTGGAAGGAATCCGGTATGAACTCGGGTTCTGTTGTTTTCATAAGCGGGTGCAGGTGGATATATTGGGAATATCGATAAAAGCGGCAACAGCCTGCGTTCCCTGATTGTCAATTCATCCTGGCTTTACCAGGCGGACAAAAACAAGCGGGCCAGCAACGGCGTGTTTGTGCAAATGGGTATTTTAACGCCGCTGGCCAAAAAAGAGCAGGCTTGCGTGAATTGTTTATCCAGTAGACAATTTGACGAGTACAGTAAACAGCCGGCCGCAGCCGCAAATTCGTTGTCATGCGAGCAGATGCGCTGCCGGATCAGGCTAACGCCCTGCCCCAGGCTCACAGGCTGACTATGCAGGTTGACTGGAGTTACTGTCTCTCCCATCCACTCTTTGTCGACAGGAGACGCGTTGCCGGCTTGTAGCACACAGTAGAACCGGCGTCACTTTTATTGTCGCCAGACCGGCCGGCACTTTATTCTATGTCAAATGAAATTACCGGCAGTACGCTGCTGATTGTGTGGCACTCTAGAACCGGTGCCGCCGAAGCCGCCGCAAAGCAGGCATACGACTCAGCGCAGGCGATCCGCAAGGAGCTTGGCCCGTCCCACAACGTCTATTTGAAGCGGGCCTGCGACGTGACCCCCGAAGATATGCTTGACGCGGGCGCGTACCTGTTTTGTGCACCGGAAAATCTGGCCTCGCTCAGCGGCCAGATGAAGGAGTGCCTGGATCGGCTGTATTACCCGGTGCTGCACCGCATAGAAGGTCGCATTTTCAGCGTGATCATTACCGCCGGCAGCGATGGTGAAGGGGCGCTGCGTCAGTTACGGCGCATTTGCAGCGGCTGGCGGCTCAATGAACAAGTGCCCGGCATTATCCTGAATATGCGCAGCGACACTGAAGCGGCCATTCTGGCGCCCAAAACGCTCTCCGAGGCACAGCGTCAGCAGGCGGGAGAAATCGGTGCAACCCTGTTTGCGCTGCTGTAAGGCTCTGTTGCCGCGCCTTGCGGCCTATCAATCGGGAACGGGTCTGCCTCGGCACAACGGCCGTGGCCATCCGCAAAGGGAGAATCCGGATTCCATCGCCATCTTCAAGCTTAAGGCCGAACCATTGCCGCAGCACGCAGTTGGCCGCCAGTGCAAGGTCCAGGTCAATGTATGTATTTCGGACGGCGCGGGTATGATGGAAAAAGCAGCGCGCTCGCCGACGTTGTCGACGCACGACAGGCGCCAGCGCGTAGCTGGCCGGCGCCGTTCCTGGCGTACCATCGGGTAAATTGCAGGATTACAGCGCCGCCGTTGCGACGATTTCCACTTTATAGTCAGGGTTGGCCAGACGGGCTTCAATGGTGGCGCGCGGTGGGGCATTTTCTTTTGAAACCCACTCGTCCCAGGCCTTATTCATTTGATCGAATTCTTTCATGTTGGCCACGAAGATCTGCACCATCAGCAAACGCTCCTTGCTGGTACCCGCTTCTTTGAGCAGGGCATCGATGGTGGTCAGCACCTGTTTGGTCTGGCCTTCCATATCGAGCGTGGCATCGTCGGGCACCTGGCCTGCAAGATAGGCTACACCGTTGAATACGGCCATATCGGAAAGGCGGCTGCCTACATTGGTACGCTTGATCTCACTCATGACTGACTCCTGTTTGAACGTTGTCGAAAGCGTGCATTATCACACAGCCCGCGCAATTGCGGCGCAAACAGAATGTCGTTTTTCAATCACGCAGCCGGAAGATCAAAGACGTGGCGCAGATAAGTCAGATAGGCCGGATCGTCACACATGGTTTTTTCCGGCTCGTCCGAGACCTTGGCGACCGGTTGTCCATTACAACGCACCATTTTCATGACGATTTGCAGCGGCTTGACACCCAGATCGTTGGTCAGATTGGTGCCAATCCCGAAGGATACTTTGCAGCGTCCGCTAAAGCGCCGATGGATATCCATGGCCACCGGAAAACTCAGGCCGTCGGAAAACACCAACGTTTTAGTGGACGGATCGACCCGGTTATTGCGGTAGTGGGCCAGCAGGCGCTCGCCCCATTCGAACGGATCGCCCGAATCATGCCGGGCGCCATCAAACAGCTTGCAGAAGTACATATCGAAATCACGCAGGAATGCATTGGTACCGTATACGTCGGACAGTGCAATCCCCAGGTCACCCCGGTACTCCATGGCCCACTTTTCCAGGGCAAACACCTGAGAGTCGCGCAAGCGCGGCCCCAATGCCTGGCAGGCCTGCAAGTACTCGTGACCCATAGTGCCCAAGGGCGTCACGCCGTATTGCTTGGCCATCAACACGTTGCTGCTGCCCGCGAAGTTGATGCCCATCTGTTTTTGCAGTGTCTGTACCACTTCGTGATGCCACTCGCCGGAAAAACGGCGACGGGTGCCATATTCGGCCACCTTGAAGTCGGCCATATCGGCCGAGCTGGTAATCAGTTGAATTTTTTCTTCGAGGCGTCGTCGCCCCTCTTCGTAGGCCAGGCCCGGCGCCTTGTTGCGAAAATATACCTCGTTGACAATGGCCAATACGGGTATTTCGAACAGGATGGTGTGCAGCCAGGAGCCTTTGACCTCAATCGAGATTTCGCCCGGTTCCTGACCTGGAGTAACGGAAATGCATTTTTCAGGCAGATGGAACAGCCCCAGAAACTCGACGAAGTCCCCTTTGATAAAGCGCAGATTACGCAGATAATCCAGCTCGTCTTCGGAGAACTTGATTTGGCACAAATCGTGGATTTCGCTGCGGATTTCTTCGATATACGGCTGCAGGTCAATACCTTTGGAGCGGCATTTGAAGCGGTATTCGACCTGTGCCCCCGGAAAGTGATGCAGTACCACCTGCATCATGCTGAACTTGTACAGGTCTGTATCGAGTAGGGATTGGATGATCATGGTAACGTCATAGGTGTTTTCATAACCATATCACAGCTATAGGGTTTTGAGCATATTCCCCTAAAGATTAGGTAAAATCCTAATTTGACATATAAATATTTAATCTGGAGTGGTAATGACTCACGTCGTGACCGAAAACTGCATCAAATGTAAATACACCGATTGCGTCGATGTCTGCCCGGTGGATTGCTTCAAGGAAGGCCCCAATTTTCTGATTATCGATCCGGACGAATGCATCGACTGCGCTGTCTGTATACCCGAATGTCCTGCGAACGCCATTTTTGCTGAAGAAGATGTACCTCAGGACCAAATGAAGTTTATCGCCATCAACGCCGAACTCAGTGCTGATTTTACGACCATCAGCCGGTCTGTCAAGCCTTTGCCTGACGCCGACGAATGGAACGGAAAAGAAAATAAACTGCAATACCTCGAACGCTGAAGGAAGGCACACCCCGCCGTATGACACAGGAAAAATACACAAGCCAGATCGTTACTGCCCGAACAGAATGGATCCCCGGAAAACTTTTCTCGATTGTTACGACCAAAGATCCTGCATTCGCGTTTGTTCCCGGCCAGTTCGCCCGGCTCGGCCTGCCGGAAAACCCGCAGATCGATGCCAAACCCGACATCTGGCGTGCTTATTCCATGGTCACCCCGCCGCATGCCAATGAATTGGCGTTCTATTCAATTGTGGTCCCGGATGGCCAGTTCAGCCCGCGCCTGCATGATCTGAAGGTGGGTGATGCCGTGTATATAGACAAAACCGCTTTCGGCTTCATGACCATTGAGCGGTTCCCCCAGGGGGGACAGTTGTGGATGCTGGCCACGGGCACTGGCCTGTCTGCGTACCTGCCCATGCTGGATGATCCGCAAACCTGGCAACAGTTTGAACGCATTATCCTCGTGCATGGCGTCAGGCAGGCCGAAGAACTGGCCTATCAGGACGATATTG
>JBOIGK010000256.1:0-5225 GCA_050742695.1 Advenella sp.
CTGCAGGCAGGCGATGTTGTCGCCGGCCCGGCGATTATTTCCGAAGCCAACCAGACCACGATTGTTGAAGCGGGCTGGTCGGCAACCCTCAACAGCAAGGATCATTTGATTCTGACGCGGACCGTCCCCCTGCGCAATGCGCTGGCCGTCTCCACGGATGCTGACCCCGTGATGCTTGAAGTATTCAATAATCTGTTTATGTCGATTGCCGACCAGATGGGTCTGAGTCTGCAGAACACCGCCTACTCGGTCAATATCAAGGAGCGACTGGATTTTTCCTGCGCCATTTTCGATGACCAGGGCAATCTGATTGCCAATGCGCCGCATATGCCGGTGCATCTGGGCTCCATGAGCGAATCGATCAAGACGGTCATGCGGGAAAATGCCGGGAACATGCACCCGGGCGATGCCTATGTGGTGAACGACCCCTATCACGGCGGCACTCATTTGCCGGATATTACAGTTATCACACCTGTGTTTGATCGTGACCAAAAGCAGATCATTTTTTATGTCGGTTCGCGCGGACATCACGCCGATGTCGGCGGGCTCACGCCAGGTTCAATGCCGCCGGATTCAACGACCATTGAAGAAGAAGGCGTGCTTTTTACCAATTTCCAGCTGGTGCGCAACGGTCGGTTCCGTGAACGGGAAGCGCGGGACATTCTGATGTCAGGCAAGTATCCGGCCCGCAACCCCGACCAGAACCTGGCCGATCTGCAGGCACAGATCGCTGCCAACCAAAAGGGCGTCAGGGAACTGCATGCCATGTGCGAAACGTTTGGACTGGAGGTGGTACAAGCCTATATGCAGCATGTCCAGGATAATGCCGAGGCGTCGGTACGACGCGTGATTCCTTTGCTGCGTGACGGCAGCTACACCTACAAGCTGGACAATGGCGCAGTAATACAAGTGGCGATCAGGATTCATGACGATCGTCAATCGGTGACTGTGGACTTTACCGGCTCATCTGCACAACTGACAAATAACTTCAATGCGCCGGCCTCCATCGCCGTGGCCGCTGTGCTTTATGTCTTCCGCACGCTGGTGAACGATGAGATCCCGCTCAATGCCGGTTGCCTCAAGCCTATCAATATTGTGATACCGCCGGCGTCCATGCTCAACCCCGAGCCGCCTGCTTCCGTGGTGGCCGGCAATGTGGAAACATCCATGTGCATCGTCAATGCCCTGTATGGCGCGCTGGGTGTACTGGCGGCCAGCCAGGGCACCATGAACAATTTCACTTTCGGCAATGCCCGCTACCAATATTATGAAACCGTCTCTGGCGGCACCGGCGCGGGCCCCGTGTATCTGGACGCGGACGACGAAGGCTTTGACGGTACCTCGCTGGTGCAGGCGCATATGACCAACTCCCGGCTCACCGACCCCGAAGTACTGGAGCTGCGTTTTCCGGTACGTCTTGAATCCTATGCCATCCGTCACGGTTCCGGAGGCAAGGGCAAATGGCACGGAGGCGATGGCGGCATCAGGCGCATGCGCTTTCTGGAATCGATGACCGCCGCCATTCTTTCCAATAACCGCAAATATGCGCCCTTCGGACTGAAAGGTGGAGAGCCTGGCCAGACCGGCAGGAACTATATCGAACGGGCCGACGGTTCTGTGACGGAACTGGGCCCGCAGGACAGCGCCAATCTGCAGCCAGGGGATATATTTGTGATTGAAACACCAGGCGGCGGAGGCTATGGTCAGGCCAAATGAGCCGATCCCAATGCTGCCCGAATGGGGCGCGGACGCGACCCGGATGTCCTGGCCGCTTAGAGCCGGCCGCGGTTGTGCAAAGGATTGGTAGTTCAATTGGCACAACCGGCACTGGACAACAGGGCCGGCGCCCAAGTTCAATTGACCGCGATGCCCTGACCAGGCATTCCGCCATGCAAAACGCACAACGAACCGGCATCGGAGCAGATGAAATGAGCTTCTCATATTTCATTTGTATTGGTCCAGGAAGCGGATACACTATGCGAGAGGGGTGTCCGCCCGGACACCCGACAGTAATACGACACAACGATAAGAAACACGCATCCAAAGGAGACATGCTATGACATTCACTTCCCATACGGTCACACCGATCCGGTCCCTGGCGCTGGCGACCCTGGCTGCATGCTGTGTCGCCAGCGCAGCGCACGCAGCCGGTTATCCCGAGCGCCCTGTTACCCTGATTGTGCCCTTCCCACCTGCCGGCACGACCGATCTGATCGCCCGGCATGTGGCTCAAGCGCTGGAAAAGGAATTGGGCCAGACCATTGTGGTTGAGAACCGGGCCGGTGCCGGCGGCAATGTGGGCATGGGTGCACTGGCACGTGCAAAAGCCGATGGCTATACGATAGGTCTGGGCACCGTGGGCACGCAGACCATCAATCAGTTTCTCTACAAGGATATGCCTTTTGATCCACAGAAGGATTTTCTACCCATCGCACTGGCGGGAACCACGCCCAATGTGATTGCTGTGAATGCAAAATCCGATATTAAATCGCTGAAGGACCTGATCGCCAAGGCCAAGGCAGCCAACGACAAGCCACTGAGCTATGCATCGCCTGGCGTGGGTTCTTCCGTGCATCTGACTGGCGCCTATCTTGAGGATGCCGCTGGCATCACTATGCTCCACGTGCCTTTCAAGGGCGTTTCAGGCTCCATGCCGGCGCTCATCGGTGGGCAAGTGGATATCCTGATGGATAATCTTCCCAGCACACTATCACAGGTAAAAGATGGTAAAAATGTGCGGGGTATTGCAGTGACCGGCGCACAGCGAGATCCATCGGTGCCGGATATTCCAACGGTGGCCGAATCGGGTCTTCCAGGGTTCGACGTAAGTGCATGGTTTGCCCTCTACGCGCCTGCCGGCACTCCTGCCCAAGCAATGCAAACGTTGACTGCGGCGGCCAAAAAGGTTCTGGCTTCAGACGATCTGAAGCAGAAGCTGCAACAAACCAGCACACAGCCGGGTACGCTTTTCGGTAACGATCTGATTGCCTTCGAGAAGAAGGAACGCGCGCGCTGGAGCAAACTGATCACCGACAAGCATATCCAATCTAAATAAATATCCAGTCCAAATAATTTTATTGTTAACCCGTTCCGTGCGCGGAACACAGTTGAAAAAGGTTTATAGATCCATGAACGGAGCAGACAGTCTTTGCGATACCTTGCTGGAAAACGATATTGATGTATGTTTTGCCAACCCCGGCACCTCGGAAATGCATTTTGTAGCAGCGCTGGATCGCAAGCCGCAGATGCGCTGCGTTCTGGGTGTGTTCGAGGGCGTGGTGACGGGCGCCGCCGACGGTTACGCACGGATGGCAGACAAGCCAGCGGCCACGCTACTGCATTGCGGACCCGGCATGGCCAACGGGCTGGCCAACATGCACAACGCCAGGCGCGCCCATACCCCCATGGTCAATGTCGTGGGCGATCATGCCAGTTATCATTTGCAATACGACGCACCGCTGACCAGTGATATTGAAAGCCTGGCCACACCCATGTCCGATTGGGTAAGGCGTATTGCGTCGGCCGACGATGTATCCGGCGCCGCTGCGGCGGCCATCGGTGCAGCAAACAGCGGCTATGGTGCCGTTACCACGCTGATTCTGCCGGCCGATGCCGCATGGACGGAAACATCGACGCCCATACAGAAAGCGCCGCCCGTCAAGCGCACTCAAGTTGCTCCGCAAGCGCTGCAAGCGGCAACCGAAGCACTCAATAACGGTCGTAATACAGTTATCCTGCTGTCTGGCAAAGCGCTGCGCAGCAAGGCGCTGGAGACCGCGGCCCGGATTGCCGAGCGTACCGGCGCCCGGCTGATGGCGCAGCAGTCCAACGGTCGTATTGAGCGGGGCGCAGGGCGTGTGAAGATAGAACGCGTGCCGTTCAGTGTAGATCTTGCCCTCAAAGCGCTTCAGGATACCGAACAGTTGATTCTGGTGGGCGCAAAAACGCCCGTTGCCTTTTTTGCGTACCCGGGCAAGCCTGGCGAACTGGTTCCGGAAAATTGCAAACGTATTGAACTGACGCAGCCGGATGATGATCTGCCCGGCGCCCTGCAAGCCCTGGCTGATGCCGTAGGCGCAACCAGGACGCCGATCAGCCTGCTTGCAGAACGAAACGATATCGGCCTGCCGACCGGCACACTGGACGCGGCTGCCGTGATCCAGGCGATCGGCAGCCTGCTGCCCGAGAACGCGATTATTTGCGATGAGTCTGTTACCTCGGGAAGAGATTCATTCAAATCGACCTTTGGCTCGGCGCCACACGATTTTCTGCAGATCACAGGCGGCGCCATCGGGATCGGAATTCCTATGGCCACCGGTGCAGCCGTTGCCTGCCCGGATCGCAAAGTTGTTCTGATGCAGGCTGACGGCAGTGGCATGTACACCCTGCAGGCCCTGTGGACACAGGCCCGCGAACAACTGGATGTGGTCACTGTTATTTTTGCAAATCGCAGTTATGCCATATTGCATAATGAATTCAAACAGGTTGGCGCCGGCGCGCCCGGCCGCAATGCCCATCGCATGCTGGATCTGGACAATCCCGCATTCGACTGGGTGCACATGGCCAACGCGGCCGGCGTTGAAGCTGCCCGTGTGACTACTACGGCAGCCTTATCCGATGTGCTGCGCAGCGCCATGGCGCGCAAGGGGCCGTTTCTGATTGAAGCGGTAATCTGATCCGCAAAGCCGGTGAGCGCAGCCGTGATGTTGCTGCGCTCACCACATATGTGTATCGCATTTACCGTGATTTTCGGCCAGAGGATTTTGCCGGTATGGCACCCAGCAGATCATCTATCTGTGTTTGCACTTCACTCATTTGAATACGCATGAACTTAAGAAACTGCTTGGAACTTTCCGAAAATAGTTTATCTGTACGAAACAGCAGGATCGCGCGAAACTCAACATCGAATGCGGCTCGTTTGATGACCAACCCGCTGTCGGCATAGCCTATCGCGGTGACCGGATTGGCAACGCCGATGCCCACCCCTTGCCTGGCCAGTTCACATACGGTTTGCGAATAAGGCGTTTCAATAATACGCCTGGGCACCACGTTGGCGTTCTGCAGCAGGGCATCCAGGCGAATGCGACTACTGTCTTCGGCGTTGAGTGCGATGAAATCCATGTCCTGAAGATCGGTAAGCGCAGTGACCTGCTTATTGTTCAGCGGATGGTCTTTGCGCATGACGACCACGGATTGGGTTCTGTAGAACAGCGAGTGCTCCAGGC
>JBOIGK010000257.1:0-6350 GCA_050742695.1 Advenella sp.
CAATACCGTTGTAATCGCCGCTGTCAGCGTTGTTTTGCCATGGTCAACGTGACCAATCGTACCTACGTTTACGTGTGGTTTGGTACGTTCAAACTTACCTTTTGCCATTACCGACTCCTGAAGATTGGGGCTGGATAAATAATTAAAACGCTTGTGGTGCCCATGGCGGGAATCGGACCCGCGACCTCTCCCTTACCAAGGGAGTGCTCTGCCACTGAGCCACATGGGCAAATTCTTTCTAACAACTTGTCCCGGCCATATAAAAATTAACGTACATATGGCCTGAACAATAGGGAACCGGTGCGGGATGGAGCGGGTGAAGGGAATCGAACCCTCATCATCAGCTTGGAAGGCTGTTGCACTACCATTGTGCTACACCCGCAGGATCCTGAAACGTTCCTGCATTCGCAATTTGTTATTGTTGAGGCGGTACTATTCGTATCCCAGTATCACCACTGTTACAGCAGGAGGGTGGCTAGTTGCGGCAGATGTAAATCTGGGCAAATCACTCACTCCGGCAGCCAATGACTAACAAAAGCCTTCACAAAGAACAAATTCGGCTGGTGGTGGAGGTTGGATTCGAACCAACGTAGGCGTAAGCCAACAGATTTACAGTCTGCCCCCTTTAGCCACTCGGGCACTCCACCAAGAGAACTACGGATTATGTAGTACTTGCGATTAGCTGTCAAGTACTAATTATGACCAACACGATGATTTGCCCGATTTACGCCGATTTTTTTCCGAACTGTCGGAAAATTGCCGCAATCGGGCCATGAAACCGCCGCCTTTAACTTTCCAAAATATTGTTCAATCCCTGCTTTTCCAGCAGCGAGTTCAGATGCTCCCAGCCATGAAAGTCAATCATCAGCTGGCCCTTGTCCTTGCTGCCCATTTTCAGGCTAACCCGGGTACCCAGGTGGTCCGACAGGGCCTCTTCAAGGCGCTCCACATCCCGGTTCACCGCTTTGGGCTTGGACTGCGCCTTGCTCTGCCCTGCGCTGTTAACCAGTCTCTCGGTCTCACGCACGGACAGCTGGCGAGCCACAACCTGGTTGGCCAGAATGATCTGGGTTGCTGAATCCACGGCCAGCAGAGCCCGCGCATGGCCCATGTCGAGCTGGCCCTGCAGCAGGAAGTTCTGGACCGGCTGCGCCAGATTCAGCAGACGCAGCAGGTTACTGGTCAGCGAGCGGGAACGGCCAATTGCCTGGGCCGCTTGCTCATGGGTGAACTGAAAGTCGTCAATCAGCCGTTTTACCCCCTGGGCTTCTTCAAGCGGGTTCAGGTCCTCGCGCTGAATATTCTCGATCAACGCCATGACAGCCGCATTCTCGTCGGCCACTTCGCGCACCAGCACCGGCACTTCGGCAAGGCCGGCCAGTTTGGCCGCCCGAAAGCGCCGCTCGCCGGCGATGATTTCGTATTTTTCCGGCTGGTCTCCGGCAATCGGGCGAATCAGGATAGGCTGCATAATGCCCTGACTGCGTATCGATTCGGCCAGTTCGTTTAACGCAGTCTCATCCATTTGCGTTCGGGGCTGGTACTTACCTGCACGAATCTGACTCAACGGCACGCTTGAGGGCAGCTCAGCGCCTTTTTTCTCGTCCCGGGACAGGTCCTCGATGACATTGATATCGTTGCCCAATAGCGCAGACAATCCGCGGCCCAGGCCCTTGGCCTTCTTTGCCGCTGCTGGCGCAGCTCTGGATACCGATTTTGCAGTCGTTTTTGCAGCCGATTTTGCGGGCGTTTTGGTAGTGCTTTTGGCTGCGGTTTTGCCGGCCGTTTTCGATGACGCTGTTGCCATGATTTCCTCTGTTATTCCTTATCCATTGCTTTGACGCGCTTGATGACTTCGAGCCCAAATTCCCGATAAGCCTTGGCGCCGCGCGACGACTTATCGTACAGCACGCCGGGTACGCCGTGACTGGGCGCTTCGGCCAGCCGCACATTGCGCGGCACGACAGCTTTGAACACGTTATCGCCGAAGTGCTCCATCAGCTGTTCCGATACCTGCTGCTGCAATGTCACGCGAGAATCATACATCACACGCAATAGCCAGATCATTTTCAGATCCGGGTTAATGTTCTTGTGTACCCGCTTGATGGTGTTGACCAGGTCAGACAGCCCCTCCAGCGCAAAGTACTCGCACTGCATCGGAATGATGACGCCATTTGAACATGCCAGCCCGTTCAGGGTCAGCAGCGACAGCGTAGGCGGACAATCGATCAGAACGAAATCATAATCGCCAGCGACCTGGGCAATCGCATTTTTCAGCTGATGCTCGCGATTCTCCAGCTCAAACAGATCGAAGTCTGCTCCAGACAGTTCGCGGTTGCCTGGTAAGACGTCGTAGCCGCCGGTTTCCGAGCGTACGCGTACATCAGCGATACTGGCTTCGCCTATCAGCACTTGATAAATGTTTAAGCTTAAACTATTTTTATCAATACCGCTGCCCATGGTTGCATTGCCTTGCGGATCCAGATCCACCAGCAACACTCGCTTTTTGTGTAACGCCAGACTGGCAGCCAGATTAGTGGCCGTCGTTGTTTTACCTACCCCTCCCTTCTGGTTTGCAATACAGAATACGCGAGGTGATTTTATTTCATTTGTCATATTTTCCTACTTGCTGCAACCATACAAGACAACGCTCAGCATCCAGTTCCGGCACGTTCAGTTTCTGAACCTGCTCAACCGACCACGCGCCCTTTTCTTCCAGCTGTGACACTTCTTCCGGTGCCAACCGCCCTTTCATTGCTACCAGGTGCCCGTCTCTACCCACATGCATACCCGACCAGTCACTGAAATCGACCAGTGAGGCAAACGCCCGCGAAATAACCAGGTCGGCTCGGGCCGGCGGCTTTCGTTCAATACGGATATGCTCGGACACCAGATTGGGTAACTTGAGTACGCCGGCAGCCTGCCTGATGAACGCCGTTTTCTTTTCAACGGCATCTACGCAGCATACCTGCCAGTCAGGCTTCATTATAGCCATGACTGCCCCCGGCAGGCCACCACCGGAACCCACATCCAGCACAGAAATTTCATGTCCTGGGGCAAACTTGTCACTCAGGGGACCGATCACTGACAAACTGTCAAAAACATGCTGAATCAGCACTTTGTCCGGGTCTCTCAGGGCAGTCAGGTTATACACTTTATTCCAGCGTAACAGCTGATCTTGATAACCGATCAACTGCTGGATCTGCGTATTGGTAATAGACAGATCCAGGCTGACGGCTGCACTTGCAATGCGGTCTTGCCGCCCTGCTGTCTCATGCTCGTTCATACCCACCTGCTCATTCTTCAACGGCCACGGGCGCTGTTTTGCGCAGCGTTTTTGTCGACAACTGCAAACGTTTCAGATGAATCAGCAGGATGGAAATAGCAGCCGGGGTTACCCCTGAAATCCTGCGCGCCTGACCTACGGTCTCGGGGCGTGCGTCTTTCAGTTTCTGCCTCACTTCAAACGACAGGCTGGCCACTGTATCGTAGTCCAGGTCTGCGGGAATTTTTTGTTCTTCAAGATGGCTCTGACGCGTTACTTCTTCCTGCTGACGGGCAATATAACCGGCGTACTTTACCTGTATCTCGACTTGTTCTTTGACCGCGTCAGACAAGACATCTGCGGGCGCCAGCACAGTACCATCCTCTGTGGCGGCGTTCGTCAGGGTGTTATAAGTTACGGCTGGGCGCTTTAACAAATCCGCAAGCGAATAATCCCGTTCCAGGCGCGTACCAAGCAGCTTTTCGGATAGGTCAGCGTTGAATGTCCTGGGCGATACACGAGTACCGGCCAGTCTGGAGACCTCTCGTTGAACCGCATCACGCTTATTACTGAAGAAGTCCCAACGTGCATCGTCAACCAGCCCTAACTGCCGCCCTATTTCCGTCAAACGAAAATCTGCGTTGTCTTCGCGCAGGCTTAGTCTATATTCTGCCCGCGAGGTAAACATCCGGTACGGCTCGGTCACGCCTCGCGTTACCAGATCGTCTACCAGCACCCCCAAATAAGCCTCATCGCGTTTCGGCGTCCAAGACTCAAGCCCTTTTGCCTGTCTGGACGCATTAAGCCCGGCAAGCAAGCCTTGTGCCGCAGCCTCTTCATAGCCGGTAGTGCCATTTATCTGCCCTGCGAAGAACAGACCGGAAATTACTTTCGTTTCAAGACTGCGTTTGAGTCCACGTGGATCAAAGTAGTCATATTCGATGGCATAACCAGGGCGCAGCACGTGCGCGTGCTCCAGGCCCGGCAGGGTGTGAATCAATTCCAGTTGCACATCAAAGGGCAAACTGGTCGAAATTCCGTTGGGATAGATTTCATTGGTAAGCAGACCCTCTGGTTCCAGAAATATCTGATGAGAATCTTTATCGGCGAAGCGATTAATTTTATCTTCAATAGACGGGCAATACCTTGGCCCTATTCCGTCGATCACGCCTGTATACATGGGTGAACGATCCAGCCCATTACGAATGATATCGTGCGTTCGTGTATTGGTGTGCGTAATCCAGCACGACACTTGGCGCGGATGCATCTGCACCGATCCCATATAAGAAAATACCGGCATAGGATCTGTATCGCCAGGCTGTTCTTCCAATTTACTGAAATCGATACTGCGAGCATCTATCCGTGGTGGCGTGCCGGTCTTAAGCCGCCCTTGTGGCAAATTCATTTCTTTTAGACGTTGCCCAAGACTGATTGCCGGGGGATCCCCCGCCCTGCCCGCAGAATAATTATTCAATCCTACGTGAATCAAGCCATTCAGAAAGGTTCCAGCAGTCAGAACAACGGTTTTTGAACGAAACACCACCCCAATCTGGGTTTTGGCGCCCACTACCCTATCCTCTTCAAGAACCAGATCATCCACTGCTTGCTGAAACAACCACAAATTCTGCTGATTTTCCAATCGAGAACGAATCGCCTGTTTATAGAGCAGTCGATCAGCCTGTACTCGCGTTGCTCTGACAGCCGGCCCTTTTGAACTATTCAGAATCCTGAATTGAATTCCCGCCTCGTCCGCAGCAATAGCCATTGCGCCACCCAGGGCATCAATCTCTTTAACCAAATGCCCCTTCCCTATCCCGCCAATTGACGGATTGCAGGACATTTGCCCCAAGGTTTCAATATTATGGGTCAACAAGAGGGTTTTGGATCCGGAACGCGCAGCGGCAAGCGCCGCTTCAGTACCAGCGTGACCTCCACCAACAACAATGACGTCAAATTCGTCTGGGTAGTTCATTTTATTCTTTCAATCGTAGGGATAGCGAAATGTTCCACGTGGAACATTAAAAGGAGTTCTATGGAAATGCTATTTTAAACGCAATAGCACATAAAAGACATTATCTAAATTGTTCCACGTGGAACAATTGTGGATAAGTATGTTGATAACACGGTGAATATGCTGTGAATATATAGGTATTGTTTGTGTATAAGTTCATCAACATTCAGGCATAATAAGAATTATAGCCCTGTTGATAAAATTAATACAGTAAGAGACGCAAAAAGTGAATACGAGCATTTCATCCAAACTTCCCTCTGTTGGAACCACAATTTTTACCGTTATGACCAAAATGGCGGCCGATTTCAAGGCAACAAACCTTGGTCAAGGCTTTCCGGACTTCGATCCTGATCCAAAACACATTGATATGGTTACCCAGGCGATGAAAACCGGCCACAATCAATATCCCTATATGCCTGGTGACCAGCTGTTGCGCAGCAACATCGCAAAAAAGGTCGCAACACTGTATGGCCACCAATATGACGAAAATACCGAGGTGACTGTTACCAGTGGTGCAACTGAAGCGCTAATGGCTGCAATTCTTGCAGTGGTCAATTCCGGAGATGAAGTTATCGTCCTGGAGCCAAGTTACGATTCGTACGTACCGGCAATTCGTCTTGCAGGTGGAATCCCGGTTTTTGTACCACTTGTGGCGCCTGGGGATGAACACAGCAGTTATTCAGTGGATTGGGACAGGGTAGGGGAGGCCATAACCCCCAAAACCAGATTGATAATACTGAATTTCCCCCATAACCCTACTGGGATCACCCTGGCTGCGAGCGATCTGGACGCGTTGGAAACGATTGTTGCTGACACAAAGGTGCTTTTGTTGGCAGACGAAGTTTATGAACATATCGTTTTTGACGACAAACCGTTTCTAAGTCTAAGCAGTCGTCCCTCTTTGGCAGCACGAACCTTTCATATTTCATCATTTGGCAAAACTTATCACACGACCGGCTGGAAAATAGGGTACTGCTGCGCGCCTGCGCCTATGACTGCTGAACTAAGAAAAGTGCATCAGTTTATGGTGTTTACCGTGAGCTCTCCAATGCAGGTTGCGCTGGGTGTTTATAC
>JBOIGK010000258.1:0-5039 GCA_050742695.1 Advenella sp.
CAGCAATGCGGTGGTGAGCGTCCAACCCAATCCCGACAACAGGCTGTCCATATAGGTGCCTGTTCCATCCGGTGCGGGGTCTCCAAAAATCATCCAGTTCCAGTGGTAGTTCATTGTCGCCTCTCTAAATGGCCAAACGGTCTTCGCCGCTGTTGTGCCGGTTAGCCTGGGCTGCCGCCAGTCCATTTTGCAACTGGACAAGCTGCGCCGAACTCAAGGGCACCAGCGGCAGCCTCATCGTCGCCCAACTTTCGTCTTGGCGCTGCCAGGCCAGAGCGGCCTTCACTGCCGGCACCAGTGGGACACTGGTCAAGGCCTTGCGCGCACTGACCATTGGGCTATAGATTTCATCTGGCGTCTCCACTCCGGCTTGAAAGGCCGCGCAGGCCAGATGCGGGAATACATTTACCGAAGCAGATATGCAACCGGCAAATTTTTTCCGGGCTCCGTCTCTCAGCGTTGCTTCATCACTCGGGAAAACGGCGAGCTGGCTAAAGTTTGTCGCCACCGCCTCCGCATAGGACAAGTCGCCAGAGCTATCCTTGATACCCGCCAGTACTGCGCCAAGCCTGCGTGCCAGTTGTTCGATCACATCCAGCGAGTACTTCAGGCCGGTAAATTGCGGGATGTTGTAAAGATACAATCTGCTGCTCTGCAGGCTCGCCCGCTCGGCCAGGGCCTCAACATATTGCACCAGCGCGCTGTCGCCAACACCCTTGTAATAAAAAGGAGGCAGCAGGAGCGCGCCGGCAAAGCCCATCGTGTCGGCCGCTTGGGTCAAGGCAACTGCGTCGGCCAATGCCGCGCCACCGGTGCCGACCATCATCCGCTGCGCCAGGCCTGCATCGGCCACTGCTTCCATGACCTGCAAGCGCGTGGCACGATCAAAAGACGTCGCCTCTCCCGTAGTGCCCAGCAGGTTCACGCCCTGGCAGCCGGCATCGAACAGATCGCCGATGAACGCCACGAGCTTTGTTGTATCAGGCCGGCCATCCGCACGCAATGGCGTCGGTACGGCAGGGATCACGCCATGAAGAATCGGGGTCATAGCACCACCTCCTGCTTAGGGACCGACAAGGGAACGTAAGCCACCACATCGATCTCGACCTGCACACCGTTGAGCGCGCAGCCTACCGTGGTTCGTGCAGGCCGGAAGGTCGGAAAATGGTTGGCGTAAACCTGATCGAAGCGAGCGGCATCTGCAAGGTCGCTAAGAAAAACGCCAACCTTCACCACATCTTCCAGCGCGCCGCCGGCGGCCTCAAGCGTCAGACGTACATTTTCAAGCGTAACTGCGGTTTGTTCTTCAATTGTCTTGCCAACCACAGCACGCAGGTCGTCACGCGGCGTCTGTCCCGACACAAAGATAAAGTCCCCGGCGCGAACCGCGTGTGAGTAGTGGCCACCGCAAGCCTTATCGCGCGGCGTATGGATCATCTGCAGCATGTTATTTTCCATGTAAAATAGGTTAAATAATTTTGTATCACATATAAATTCATTTTGTATCGATACAAAATGAATTGTTCCGATAATAGACGGGTACATTTATTCCTGTCAAGCCTTGTGCTAAGGCTTCGAATCGAAAAAGGCAATATATGCAAAGCTCAAACGACTGGGCGCCAGATCTGTCTGCAACCAGTGGACCCATGTATAAGAGAATCGCCCAGGCCCTCATCCAGGACATCCGCAGCGGCAAACTCAAGCCCGGCGACCAATTACCGCCCAACCGCCAACTGTCATCCCAACTTGGCGTGACCGTAGGGACTGTATCCCGTGCATTCGGAGAGGTTGTAAGAGCCAGACTGCTGGAGACCGGCGCGCGCCGCGGAACGCGCGTGAAGGATCCGGCCGCAGCAGATGCGGTCGACGCGACAGCAGGTGCAGCCACCGCAAGAAATCGAATTGTGGACCTGCGCGGCCACCAGGCAGCATTGAAAAGCTGGGGAGACGATATCGGGCAGGCGCTGGCAAAGTTGCATCAATCACCCTCCTTTGGCGAGCTGCTGCGCTACGACGACCCAGCCGGGCGCGCCACCCACCGCCAGGCCGGCGCCCAGTGGCTCAGCCGCAACGCCGGCACCTCCGTAGACCCTGCTCGCGTCGTCGTGACAGATGGTGCACAGCACGCGCTTTTATGCGGCTTGCTGGCATGCAGCAAGGCAGGCGACTATATCGCGACCGAGCGACTGACCTACACAGGCCTTAGAACCCTGACGCCCCGGCTAGGGCTCAACTTGGTGCCGATCGATATCGACGAGCACGGCCTGGTGCCGGATTCCCTGCGTGAAGCAATCGCAACGCACCCTATCAAAGGGCTTATCTGCGTGCCCAACATCCACAACCCAACAACGGCAACAATCCCGACAGACCGGCGCATGGAAATTGCCGACATTGCAAAGCAAGCCGGCATCTTTCTACTGGAAGACGATGTGTACGGTTGCCTGTCGGAGGTACCGCACCCTACCCTGGCATCCCTGGCTCCGGAACTGACTATCAGGATTACCAGCTTTTCCAAATCCCTTGGCCCTGGATTGCGCGTGGGCTACATGCAGACGCCACGCCAACTGACAGCCGCGGTAATCGAGGCAGTACGCGCCACGACCTGGATGGCCTCGCCTATCTCGGCCGAGGTGGCGGCCCAGCTTGTCACCTCAGGGCGCGCCGAACGAGTCCTGCAAGAGAACCGGCTTGAGCTGGGCGAACGAAACAAGGCGCTTGCTCAGGCGCTAGCCGGATTCGATTTGCAGATAAGCACGTTTAGCCCCCACGCTTGGCTGCAGCTTCCCGATCCATGGACTGCGAGCCAGTTTTGCCGACGAATAGAAACGATGGGCTATCGAGTTGCCCCCTTAGAAGCCTTTGCCACGAACCATCCCGGCGTAAACAACGCCGTGCGCATCAGCGTCAGCGCCGCACAGGACACAGCCGAGCTGCGCAACTTTGGATTACTTGTTGCAGACATGCTGGCCGAAGAACCGCACCCCCCCTCCATTGGGATTTTCCCCTAGTTCGCTGGCAATATATACCATTGACTTTCTTTATGTATCGATTGATAATTGAATTTCATTATTTTGTAACGATACAATAAGAAGTCCGTGGGCGATTCGCGCTGCGGCACCGGAGAAGACACCCATGAAAACGTCAATGTTTGTCGCAGCGCTCACACTACTCACCAGCACTTGCGCGATAGCTCAGCCTGCCGACACATTAAACAAAATCAGAACAAAGAACGAAATCGCGCTAGGCGTTCGGGAAACCGCACAGCCCTTTTCCTATCTCGATGCATCACACCAGTTTGTCGGCTATTCGGTAGACCTGTGCCTTAAAGTCGTGGAAGGAATAAAGACTCACCTCAATCAACCCGATCTCAAGATCAGGATGGTGCCCATAGCCTCTTCCAACCGTATCCCGCTCATGGCCAATGGCACAATCGACCTGGAGTGCGGCACCACCTCAAATACAGTCGAGCGCCAGAAACAAGTCGCCTTTTCATCCACCATCTTTGTGTCCAGCACACGATTTGTCTCCAAGAAAAGCACCAACCTGGCTGATCTGAGTTCACTAACCGGCAAGCCTGTTGTCGCCACGGCTGGTTCGTCAAATATTCGGCAGATCATGGCACTGAACGTCGCGCACAAATACGGCATGCGTATCGCACCGGCACGCGATTTTGCCGAAGGCTTCCTGATGATGGAAACCGACAGGGCAGCTGCATTCTTCCTGGACGACATTACACTTGCTGGTCTGGTGGCCAACGCCAAAACGCCGGATGCATACGTTATTTCCAAGGCCCCCCTGTCGGTTGAGCCGTACGCCCTGATGATGAGAAAGGGGGATTCCTCATTCAAGGCACTGGTGGACGGTGTGCTCAACTCCACATTTGCAAGCGGTGCCATCAACGGCATTTATACCAAATGGTTCGAGTCTGCGATTCCACCCAAATCCATCAATCTGCGGGTTCCCATGAGTCCAGCACTGCGACGCGCCATTGCCAATCCTACCGACAGCACCGACGCTGCCTCATACCAATAAGGAGCGCGGCCAAATGGAATGGAATGCATTTCCCAGAATCAGCTTCACTGAACATGCAACGCCCCTGCAGCCGCTTCTGCGACTGTCGGCCTATCTGGGCGGGCCGAAGATATTCATGAAGCGAGACGACCTCACTGGTCTGGCCGGCGGTGGCAACAAGGCGCGCAAACTGGAGTATCTGGCAGCCGACGCGCTCGCCAAGGGCGCCGATACATTGATCGCAACAGGCGCGACCCAATCCAATCATGCCCGGCAAACTGCAGCGGCAGCAGCCCAACTGGGCCTGGGTTGCGTATTGCTGCTGGAACGCCGCCTGAAAGGGCAACCCGCCGAATATTACCGGGCAGGCAATGCGCTCTTGAACCGAGTACTCGGCGCGACGCTCTGCGAGGAGTTGCCTGCAGGCGCAAACATTGCGGCAGCGGTTGCCGCGCTGGAAACGCAATTGATCCAGCAAGGGCGCAAACCCTACATCATCGCCGGTGGAGGTTCAAGTCCATTGGGCGCAATGGGGTATGTTGGTTGTGCACATGAGATCACCGCCCAGGCATCCGATCTGGGAATTAAGATCGACTACATTGTGCACGCGGCCGGAAGTGGCGGAACGCAAGCGGGCCTGGTTGCCGCGCTGTGCCGTGACAACCATACTCGGGTGCGAGGCTATAGCGTGCGATTCGACTCGAATCGCATGTCAGAAATCGCTCATGCCATCGCCAACCAGACTGCAAGCCTGATGGATGCGCCCTCCGTGCCCGCTGACCGGATAGAGGTCGATGACTCTCATATCGGCGACGGATATGGTATCGCAACCCCGGAAGCCCTGGATGCCATCAAGCTCCTGGGACGGCAAGAAGGCATTCTGCTGGACCCTGTGTATACCGGCAAGGCCATGGCAGGCTTGATCGCCGATATTCATTCGGGCAGGTTTTCTGCGGACCAGAACATTGTTTTCCTGCACACCGGTGGCGCAGCAGTACTGTCTGCTTACGCCTCCTTGCTCTAGCTTG
>JBOIGK010000259.1:0-2726 GCA_050742695.1 Advenella sp.
CGATGTATGCAGAATGCAGATCAGAGCGATGACGGACCGCTTTAAGACCGTCCCAGCAAATCCCAGGTAAAGCGTGAATTGCTTGCCATACTGGAACTTGGCAAGCAGGTGGTAGAGTTGCCAATGGAAAAAGTCAAGCAACTGGATCTGGACGAAAAAACGCTTGAAGCCATTCGCACGGCGCAAAAAACCACCGGGCGCGAAGGCCGGCGCAGGCAGATTCATTATGTTGGCAAGCTGCTGCGCACCGCCGATACTGCCGCCATAGCAAAGAAAATGGACGAATGGGAACACGGCTCGCGTGAACAGACCGCAAACATGCACCGCATGGAAACACTGCGCGATCGTTTGATTGACGAAGACGAGGCCCTGACTCGCCTGCTGAATGACTATCCTCAAGCCGATGCGCAGGCCCTGCGCACCCTGATTCGTGGCGCACGCCGTGAACGCGAGCAGAACGCAGCGCTGCCAGCCGGGCACGAACAGCAGCGCAAACACTATCGGGCCCTTTTTCAGGCCATCAAGCTGTTGCTGACCAAGGAATGAATCGAATGGAAGAATTACTGGACTGCGTGCAAATCGAACACGGCAGCGACAAGACAGCTGCGCCCACTCATTCGGTCATCTGGATGCATGGGCTGGGCGCCGATGCCAATGATTTTGTGCCGGTCATCCCCGAACTGCGCCTGCCCGCCGACAAGCGCATCCGTTTTGTGTTTCCGAATGCGCCGGTGCGCCCCGTCACTATCAACAACCAGATGCCGATGCGCGCCTGGTATGACATCATCGCGCTGAGCAATGTCAGTCGTGATGTCGACGAATCCGGCCTGCGCACATCCCAGGCCGCCAGTGAAGCGCTGATCAGACGGGAAAACGAACGCGGCGTGCCAACGGAAAACATTATTCTTGCCGGTTTTTCCCAAGGCTGCGCGATGGCCTATCAAACCGGCCTGCGCTCGGAAAAGAAACTGGCCGGCCTGATCTGCCTGTCGGGCTATCTGCCCATGGCGGACAAAAGCGTTGCTGAACATAACACTGCACATCTGGACATGCCGATTTTCATCGCGCATGGCACCTATGACCCGGTCGTCGATATCAGATTTGCCCAGCAAACACGCGAGTGGCTGCTGGCAAACAATTACAGCAATACCGAATGGCGTACCTATCCCATGGCGCACTCGGTTAATCTGGATGAGATCAACGATATCTCGGCATTTCTGCAAAAGATCACGCAATAATATTTTCTGCCTGTCCCGGGCGGGCTGCCGCGCATTTTCCTGCAGGAAAAAAAATTGCCGTCAATAAATATCATTGACGGCAATTGACAATACAAATTGGCAATATATATAGCGGCGCATCCATTGTCCGGCTCAGGTGTCCTTTCAATTGTCATGATCGACGTTGCCAATTGCTACCACCGGCAATATCCGTCCTTCCCGTTCAGGGCCCGACGAGCCTGCGGCTTGTGCCCGCCACCGCGATCAACACACCAACATGCACCCAGGCCGGAATCAGGTTTGTTCCGCCATGGTCAGCGGCAACCAGACCCGGCGCATCGATGGGTCTTCCGCATCTTCTTCATTGATAAAGCCCAGAGAAGTCATCAGATGCAACATAGGTCGATTGCTCGAGAGCACCACGCCTTCAAGATAGCTCAATTGCTGCTGGCGGGCAGCCAAGATAAGCGCCTCCATCAGGCTGCTTCCAAGACCGCGTTTTTGCCATTGGTCGCTGATGACCAGGGCATATTCCGCACCCACACCATCGGCATTACGCAGGTAATGCGCCAGGCCGATAATGATCTCTTGCGGTAAACCGCGGTTGGCGGGATTCGGTATTTGCGTGGTAGCCACCAGGGCAAGTTCGCGATGATAGTCCACATACGTGTAGCGAGTGAGCATCTTGGGTGTGAGCTCACGCATCATGGACACGAAACGCATATAGCGTGATCTTTCGGAAAGCCCGCGAATGAACTCCTGCAATGCATCGGCATCCTCGGGGCGAATAGGTCGCAACACCCAGGGCGAGCCGTCGGCAAAAACACGATCCTGAACCAAGTGCGTCGGATAAGGATAAATCGCCATATGATTGAAGCCGGTTTTCTGCGGGATCTCCTCAGGCAGTGACTTGGCCAGCCTGATGCGGATTTCGCGAACATGCAGGTCCCGATAGCCAAGGATGATCGGATCCAACTGCATTGACTCGATGGCGGGCAACTCGCTGACCATTTCGCTGATGGTCTCCAGCAACCCCTGCAACTTGCGCAGGATTTGCGGCTCTACATAAGATTGCAGTTCCTGGCGCCAGACCCGGCTGCGCTCGATCAGCTTGCCGGCCAGATTCAGGTTCAGCGGCGGCAGGTCCACACCCCGATCCGAGGCCGAAAAGCGAACCAGATGCCCGCCCTCTCCGAACCAGATCCACGGTCCGAAAATCGGATCGCGACTGACACGGATCATGACAGAAGGAACGTCATCCAGCGTACTGAAGCGCTCATCTGCTTCGTCACGCTCCCAGCGTAGGTCCGGATGAAAGCATTCGACCAGCCCAATGCATTGCTCGCGGGTAAGCTCTTTCGCAGCAGCACTACTGGCCTTCTCCAGAATCGCGCGCGCCTGCTCAAGTTCGGCCGGCCGCTGCCCGGAATGTACATAACGGGTTTGCTGCAGCAGTTGCTGATTATAGTGGTAAGAAGTAAGCGACAAAACGGCACTGAGCGCCGTTTC
>JBOIGK010000260.1:0-2757 GCA_050742695.1 Advenella sp.
CCGCCAGGCTGCTGAATCTGACGCTCACCAAGCGGGGAAACTCAAATGGCCAGCCCATTCCCATGGCAGGTGTTCCGGTGCATGCCATGGAAACCTACCTGGCGCGTCTGGTGGCCCTGGGCGAATCGGTGGCGATCTGCGAGCAGATCGGCGATCCGGCAACAAGCAAGGGACCCGTTGAACGCAAGATCGTGCGCATTGTTACGCCTGGCACGCTCACCGACGAAACCCTGCTGCCTTCCAAGCTGGACCGGCCCCTGCTGTCGATTTTCCTGCCGCCCAAAGGCAAGGCGCCAAAATACGGGCTGGCATGGCTCAACCTGGCCAGCGGCCAGTTCAAAGTCACACAATGCGACAAAGAAGGGCTGGACTCGGAAATCCACCGTATCGCTCCCGCGGAAATCGTGCACGCCGACTCCTTTACCCTTGAGACAAAATTTAGCGGCTCGATCAGTCACACTGCCGACTGGCACTATGACCTGAATGATGCCAACACTCTGCTTTGCCAGCATTTTCAGATCGACTCGCTGGGCAGCTTCGGCATGGCCGATATGCCTGCCGCCACTTGCGCAGCCGGCGCGCTGCTGCGCTACGTCGAACGCACGCAAACGCAATCGCTGTCGCACGTCCAGCACATCATGGTGGATCATGCGCTGGATTATCTGGTGCTTGATCCGGTCACGCGCAAAAACCTGGAAATTACCGAAACCATCAGCGGAGAGAGCCGGCCCACCCTGTTTTCTTTGCTGGACCACTGCGAAACCCCCATGGGCAGTCGCAAGCTGCGTCACTGGCTACACCACCCCCTGCGCTCCAACAGCCAGATCGAAGCACGCCAGACCGCTGTTGCGGCCATGCTGACCGGACGTCCCGACGGGCCCGTGCATCCTCATATTGCATTGGATAACCTGCGTACAGAACTCAATGCGTTTCCCGATCTTGAACGTATCGCAACACGAATCGCCTTGCGTTCGGTACGTCCCCGCGAGCTGGCCAGCCTGCGCGATGCACTGGCACGCCTGCCACAGTTGCAAACTGTTTTGCGCAACCAGCACGCCAATGCAGAACGTCTTGACGTACTCAACGACCAATTGACCCTTGATGCGAGCTTGCACGCAGCACTGCAGGATGCTGTCGCAACGGAACCGGCCGCGATGATCCGCGATGGCGGTGTGATCGCGCCCGGTTTTGACGACGAGCTCGATGAGCTGCGTACCCTTGCCAGCGACAGCGGCGCCTTTCTTGTCGAACTGGAGGCCAGGGAGCGCCAGCGCAGTGGTATTGCCAATCTGCGCGTGGAGTTCAACCGTGTTCACGGATTTTTCATTGAGGTGTCCAAGGGCCAGGTCGACAAAGTGCCCGACGACTACCGGCGGCGCCAGACGCTCAAGAATGTCGAACGTTATATTACGCCTGAGCTCAAGGGATTTGAAGACAAGGTGCTGTCGGCACGCGACCGGGCGCTATCGCGTGAAAAATGGCTATACGAGCAATTACTGGACACCATGCAGGCTTGGGTGACTCCCCTGCAGCGATGCGCGCAGGCCATTGCCGAACTGGACGTCTATCTTGCGCTGGCCAGCCACGCCAGAGACAACGAATGGGTGCCGCCGCAGCTGGCCGAACACCCTGTGATCGATATCGAGGCCGGTCGCCACCCGGTGGTCGAACATACGATTGAGCAGTTCACACCCAATAGCTGCCTGATGGATCATGACAGGCGCATGTTGCTCATTACCGGCCCCAACATGGGCGGTAAATCAACCTACATGCGCCAGATCGCTCTGATCGTGCTGCTGGCGCGCATGGGCAGCTTCGTGCCGGCCGCTGCCGCCACCATCGGCGTGATTGATCGCATTTTTACTCGTATTGGTGCTGCCGACGACCTGGCGGGTGGCCAATCGACCTTCATGATGGAGATGACCGAGGCCGCCACTATCCTGGCTGCCAGCACACCCAACAGCCTGGTGCTGATGGACGAGATAGGCCGAGGCACATCTACCTATGACGGCCTGTCACTAGCATGGGCCATCGCCTGCCGGTTGCTGGACCACAATCATGCGCTGACACTGTTTGCCACCCATTATTTTGAGATTACCCGGCTACCTGACCTGAACCCGTCAGCAATCAATGTGCATCTTGCCGCCACCGAAGCGGCCAGCGGCATTGTGTTTCTGCATGAAGTTCAGGAAGGGCCGGCCAGTCGCAGCTACGGTATCCAGGTCGCGCAGCGAGCGGGCCTGCCCGTGGCGGTCATTCGCCAGGCCAAACGAGAGCTGGATCGCCTGGAAAGCCAGGCTGGCGACGTCTCACAGCTTAATCTTTTTACTGCTACGCACGAGGCCGATGACCAGCAGAGCGACAATGCGCTTGAGGTTACCGCCTTTCGCGACGCCCTGCATGAACTGGATCCCGATAATATGAGTCCGCGCGAAGCGCTGGACGCCCTGTACAAATTGCATAACCGCTTTGGCGGAGAATCATGACATCCATTGACATTCACGCCCCCATGACATTGCTGGGTGGACGCAGCCCCGCCGAATTTATGCGGACTTACTGGCAAAAAAAACCGTTGCTCATCAGACAGGCCATTCCAGGTTTTGCCAGCCCCATGTCCCCCGCCGGGCTAAAGAAACTGGCAAAACGCGATGATGTCGAATCACGCCTGATCTGGCAGGAAAATGACCAATGGAATATGGAAAATGGTCCGTTCGCACGCTTTCCCAAGGTGGCCGAACCCAACTGGTCTTTGCTGGT
>JBOIGK010000261.1:0-4383 GCA_050742695.1 Advenella sp.
GCCTGACCGCCCGCGAACAACAGGTCCTTGAGCGCATTGTGGCCGGCAGGCTGAACAAACAGATTGCCGACGATTTGAACATCAGCATCAAAACGGTTGAAGCGCATCGCGCCAACATTATGGAAAAACTGGAAGTGACCACGGTGGCCGATTTAATGAAAGTGGCTTTGGTAAAGTAGGACTGCACAAACAACATGACAGCACGTATTATTGATGGCAAACAGCTGGCCGAAAAACTCAAGCTGCAAATGGCGCCGCATCTGGCCCGGCTCAAAGAACAGGGTATCGTTCCTTCCCTTACGGTTATTCTGGTCGGTGACGACCCTGCCTCGCAGGTATATGTCAATCACAAAGCCAACACGTTCAATAAGCTTGGGCTGACCTCTTCGGTTGAAACCTATCCGGCCCAGATGACCGAAGCCGAACTGCTGGCGCGCATCAACACGCTCAATAACGATACCTCAGTCAATGGCATTCTGGTTCAGTTGCCTCTGCCGCCGCATTTCAATGCCGATACCGTTATCGAAGCGATCTCGCCGGCCAAAGATGTGGATGGTTTTCACGTCAGCAACGCCGGGGCGTTGATGATCGGCAAACCCACCTTCATTCCGTGCACCCCATACGGGATCATGAAAATGCTGGAAGACGAACAGGTAACCATTCGCGGCGCCGAGGCGGTCGTGGTGGGCGCCAGCAACATCGTTGGCAAGCCCATGGCTTTGCTGCTGCAGAAAGCCGGCGCGACCGTCACCATATGCAATTCGAAAACCCGCGATCTGGGCGCCCAGACGCGACGTGCCGATATTCTGGTGGTCGCTACCGGCAAACCTGAAATGATCACCGGCGATATGATCAAACCCGGTGCAGTGGTCATCGATGTAGGTATCAATCGTGGCCAGGACGGCAAGCTCAAGGGTGATGTGCAATTTGAAAGCGCCCGGCAAGTGGCCGCTGCCATCACTCCCGTGCCCGGCGGCGTTGGCCCCATGACCATTGTCATGTTGCTGCTCAATACCGTGCACGCAGCCGAACAACAAAATCTGAAACAGAAAGCTTAACTATGACGCAAACTCAGGTTGTCCAAACCGCTGCCACAACCGGCAATCCACTGCTCGCTCCCATTTCTGACCTGATCGACTACGCCTCGATCAAGCCGGAACATATCGCACCTGCCATCGAACTGCTTCTGGCTGAAACGCGCCAGGGGATAGAAGACCTGGTCAGCGATAACACACAGCCTGGTTGGGATAATTTCATTGAACCCATGGAGGCGTTATCCAGCCGTCTGTGGCGTGCCTGGTCGGTCGCAGGACACCTGAATGCCGTCATCAATACCGCAGCGCTGCGTGAAGCCTACAACGACATGCTGCCGGTCATCACTGAGTTTTCCACCTGGATCGGCCTGAACCGGGATCTGTTCTCGCGCTATCTTGCGGTCTCCAGAAGTGTCGAATTTGCAAGCTATACCCCAACCCGCAAGCGCATCATTGAACTGGCGCTGCGCGATTTCCGCTTAAGCGGCGTCGAACTGGAAGGCGAAAAAAGACAGCGTTACGCGCAATTGAATGAAGAGATTGCACTGACTTCGCAGAAATTTTCCGAGAATGCGCTCGATGCTATGGACAACTGGCATTACCAGATCCACGATGCCACCATGCTAGAAGGCTTGCCGCAGGATGTCATTGACGCAGCGGCCCAGGCGGCAAGTGAAGCCGCCGCGCAATCGGCCCAAGCTGATAGCGCCAAAGGAACCGATAATGCTGACGGCGTCGCCCAGCCCACGCAACCCGGATGGCGCTTTAACCTGAAAATGCCATCGTATCTGCCAGTCATGCAATATGCGAAAAGCGCCACCTTGCGTGAAGCGCTTTATCGCGGCTACGCCACACTGGCTTCGGAGCTGGGAGAGCCGCAATACGACAACTCGCCTGTCATTGAGAAACTGCTCGACTTGCGGCTGGAAGATGCGCACCTGCTGGGCTTTGCCAACTTTGCACAGATGCGCCTGCAAACCCGTATGGCCCAATCGGCAGACCAGGTCATTGCATTCCTGCGTGATCTGGCAGCAAAGGCCCGTCCGTTTGCCCAACAGGACGTCGCAACCTTGCGCGATTTCGCAGCCTCGGAACTGGGCATGGCCACCCTGGAGCCTTGGGACTACACCTACGTTTCAGAACAATTGCGTCAGGCCAGATACGCATACTCAGATGAAGAAGTCCGACAATATCTGAGCGAAGCAAACGTCATGAACGGACTGTTTGGCGTGATCAAAACACTATTCGGTATCGATCTGGTACCCTTCGAAGCGCCTGTATGGCATAGCGACGTACGTGTTTTTGAAGTGCAGGAACAGGGGCGCGTCATCGGCTACCTGTATACCGACCTGTACGCCCGCAAAGGAAAACAAAGCGGCGCGTGGGTTGACAGCGAACGAAGCAGGCATGTCACCAGTACCCTCAGCATCATGCCGGTTGTTTACCTTAACTGCAACTTCTCGCGTCCCCAGGGGACCAAGCCCGCCCTGCTGACCCATGACGATGTCATTACCCTGTTTCATGAAACAGGACATGCCTTGCATGCGCTACTGTCAAAAGTAGACGAACCTGCAGCCTCGCCTTTTGCCAGTGTCGAATGGGACGCAATCGAACTGCCCTCCCAGTTCATGGAAAATTTCGTCTGGGAGTGGCCGGTCATGCGCAGCATGGCCGTGCATTGGGAAACAGGCAAGCAAATGGATCGCGATTTGTTCGAGCGACTGCTATCGGCTCGCAACTTCCAAAGCGGCATGCAAATGGTGCGTCAGATTGAATTCTCATTATTCGATATGCTAATTCACACACGCGCTGAGCCAACCACAATTGACACCGTGATGCAGATCCTGGATCAGGTCCGTCAGGAGGTGGCCGTGATTATGCCGCCTTCCTGGAACCGGTTTGCGCATAACTTTTCCCATCTGTTTGCCGGCGGCTACGGCGCGGGCTATTACAGCTACAAGTGGGCCGAGGTATTGTCTGCAGATGCTTATAGTCTCTTTGAAGAGCACGCTGACAGCGATCGGGGAACTTTGAATCCGCAAATCGGTCAATCGTTCAAGGAGCAGATTCTGGCCGTGGGCGGCTCACGCCCTGCTGCAGAATCATTTGAGGCATTTCGCGGCCGTGGGCCCTCACCCGAAGCCCTGCTGCGTCACAGCGGGCTTGTGGTCGAGGCCACCGCCTGATTTTTTATTGGAAGTATCATGCGTTTTCGCCATTCCCTGCTGCTGGCCCTGGCCGCACCCTTCGTATTTCATGCAGCAGTCGCCCAGGGCATCCCCGATGTCCCTGGCGCGACGCAAAGCCAGCGTCCGACAACCATCTATCCAATAGCCAATCACCTGCCCGATCTGTCCTTCTCGCTTAATGCAAGCGCAGGTAAAACCTTGACCGAACAAGCGGTAAAAGGCAAGGTCGTGATGCTGTTTTTCGGTTACGCCAGTTGCCCGGACATCTGTCCCACGACCATGGCGCAGCTGTCCGAAGTAATGCAACAACTGGGGCCCAAGGCCAAAGAGGCACAGATTCTCTTCATTAGTGTTGATCCGCACCGTGATACGCCTGAAGTGCTGCAGGCGTATGTCGATGCATTCAATAATGGCGCGATCGGACTGACCGGCAGCGAGCAGCAGATCGCCTCTGTCGCGCGCCGCTACCGTGTTGCCTACCAGATCAGTAAGCCTAAGGATGCCAGCAATCCAGAAGCATACGAAGTGATGCATGGTCGCGGCATTTATATTTTTGATAAAGACGGCCACGCCCGTTATCTGGCCTCCGACAGCGAGACACCGGAGCAGGTGACGGAAAAAATTCGCACATTGCTCTGAGCCCGATGCAGCAGACTATACTGCCTGCGTACCGCTCATGTTTTGCCGCCGTTGTGACTACGACGTGGCTTTGTCGGTCAATCTATTTTAAGTGTAAATGCGATACGGCTGCGGTCATGCCGCTGCTACCGCATGACCGGACACACAAAACTCGTGGTTGCGTACTCGATTAGCCGACATCGCAATTGCAACCGCTGCACCTGCCTGGCACACCTTGTGATATGCAACGCTGCCATATTTCATTATCGCGCTGATTAACCGCAACATCGCCCCAATTCATACTGCAAGCATGAACGCGCAGGCACTGCAACGAGTGATACCCGGCAACAATTCACGCATTTTGGTAAACTGGTGGTTAACTGTAATCAAAATTGACCTGGGAAAGCTATGATCACATTACACCATCTGGAAGCCTCACGTTCGTTCCGCATCATCTGGCTGCTGGAAGAACTTGAGCTGAGTTACCAGATTGAGCGTCACGAGCGTCATCCGGAAACCATGCGAGCGCAAAGCTCCTTAAA